>JANOOP010000208.1:0-10503 GCA_031421415.1 Candidatus Eiseniibacteriota bacterium | reverse complement strand
CCCGGTAAGCGGCGCGCGGGGCTGGCACGCGCTCCCTGGGTCCTAGCCGACGCCGGCGTGATCCTGCTCGGTGCGGCTATCGCGGGGGTTCTCTACCGTGGCTTCTGAACGTGGACTCGCGGGGCGCCAGCTCGCCACCATTCGCCTCGCCGTCGAGTACGACGGCACGGCGTTTCACGGCTGGCAGCGCCAATCGCGCGCCCGCTCGGTGCAGGGGGAGATCGAAGCGGCCCTTCAGCGGATCACCGGCGCTCCAGCGCGTGTGACCGGCGCGGGCAGAACCGACGCGGGGTGCCACGCGGCGGGGCAGGTGGCCAGCGCCACCCTGGAAACGCGCCTCGACGCCGCGCGCCTCCAGGCCGCGCTCAACGCGCATCTACCGCGCGACGTGCGGATCGTGGAGGCGGCGGAAGCGCCGGCGGCGTTCCATGCCCGCTTCGACGCGATGCGCCGCGCCTACCGTTACCTCATCGTTCCTCCGCCCGCGGCCATCCGGCGCTCCCAGACCTGGGTTCGTGCCATGAAATGCGATGCCGAGGCGCTCCATCGCGCCTCCCAGCCGCTCAAGGGCGAGCACGATTTCATCGCATTCTCCAAGGCAACCCCCGACGCCGATTCCACGCGCTGCCGCGTCACCCGCGCGCGCTGGAGCGGGCGTGGAGGGCGGCTTCAGTTCGACATCGAGGCCGACCGATTCCTGTACACTATGGTTCGTAAGATCGTCGCGACGGTGGTGCGCGAGACGGAGTCGGGGCATGGCGCCGGCTCGGTCCGTGCGATTCTGGAATCGCGCGACCGGAGGGCGGCGGCGCCGCCGGCTCCGGCCCATGGCCTCTACCTCATGCGTGTTCGTTATCCGCGGATCGGTTGGGTTCCGCGGGGGAGGATGAATGTCGTCGGTTAATCCAGTTACCGGCTCGGTACGCGCTCGCTCGCCTTGGTCGGCTGGGACGCTCGTGGCGGGCATTCTCTTCGGCCTCCTCCTGATCGCCGCGCTCCTTCTTGCCACGCGCGGCTCGCGCCAGGGTATGGAGCCCGGTACGCCGCTCCTCTCCGTGCTTCCGGCTGCGGCTTCCGCCCGCCCCGATTCGAACGAACTCCCCGGGGTGCTCGACGGATCGCGCCGCACCGCCATCGTCCGCGCGGCGGAGCGGGTCGGTCCTTCGGTCGTGACGCTCAGCGTCGTGCAGACGCGCGTCGTGCAGACGGCGCCACTCGTCCTGGGCGACGAGTTCTTCCAGCCCTTCTTCCACGAGATGCTCCCGCAGTACCGCTACCGGGAGCAGATCCCGAGCATGGGCTCGGGCTTCATCATCTCCTCGGATGGCTACGTCCTCACGAACGAGCACGTGATCCGCGGCGCCTCCGAGATCAAGGCGATCCTCTCGGACGGCCGCTCCTTCGCGGGGAAGGTCATCGGGGCACATCCCCGCTACGACCTCGCGGTCGTGAAGATCGAGGGGAAGAACCTCCCGGTCGCCAAACTCGGGACGGCGAAGGACCTGATGGTCGGGGAGTGGGCGATCGCCATCGGTAATCCGTTCGGTTTTCTTCTCAACGACGTGCAGCCGACCGTGACCGCGGGCGTGATCAGCGCGACGCATCGCGACATCAAATCGCAGACCGACGACGGCGGCATCTACAAGGACATGATCCAGACCGACGCCGCCATCAATCCCGGGAACTCGGGCGGCCCGCTCCTGAACGGGAACGGAGACGTCATCGGCGTGAACACCTTCATCTTCTCCAAGGGGGGCGGCGGATCGATCGGCATCGGCTTCGCCATCCCGATCGACGCCGCGAAGCGCGTGGTGGACGAGATCATCAAGTACGGCAAGGTGCGAAATGTCTGGATCGGCGTGCGCACCTGGGAACTCACTCCCTACGTGGCGGAGCGGCTCTCCACGGCGGACCGAAACGGTCTCTACGTCTCGGTCGTGGAGCGGGGGAGCCCCGCCGACAAGGCCGGCATGAAGGTCGGCGACATCATTCGCAACGTGAACGGGACGACCATTCGCGACGTTCAGGAGGCCTACCGGGCCATCTTCGGCGCCAACGTCGGCGACACGATCACGCTGACGGTGGACCGCGACACGAAGCAGATCACCTTCCGGCTCCTCCTCGAGGAGGCGCCGGAATGACGCCCCCCAGGGAGTGAATCGATGATCCAGCGCTACAGCCGCCCCGCGATGGCCGCGCTCTTCGACGACGCGGCGCGCTACCAGACCTGGCTCGACGTGGAGATCGCCGTCACCGCGGCGCTCGAGAAGCGGGGCGAAGCGCCCGCCGGCACGGCGGAGCGGATCCGCACCGCCGCCCGCGTGGACGTGGCCCGGATCGATGAACTGGAAGAAACGCTTCGCCACGACGTGATCGCGTTCCTGACGCAGGTCGGCGAAACGGTCGGGCCGGACGCTCGCTACCTCCACCTCGGGATGACCTCGTCCGACCTGGTGGATACGGCGATGGCGCTCCAGCTGGTCCGCGCCACCGATCTCCTCCTGAACGAGGCGGAGGCGCTCCGGGAAACGGCCCGCGGCCTAGCGCTGAAGCACAAAGAGACCGTGATGGTCGGCCGGACGCACGGCATTCACGCGGAACCGATCACGTTCGGACTCAAAGTGCTCGTCTGGTACGAGGAACTCGGTCGCGCCATCGCGCGCCTCCAGGCGGCGCGGGTGGAGATCGCGGTCGGGAAACTCTCCGGCGCGGTCGGCACGCTGGCCCATCTCACGCCCGACGTGGAAGAGGAAACACTCCAATCCCTCGGCCTAGCCCCGGAGCCCGCGGCGACGCAGGTCGTGCAGCGCGACCGGCACGCGGCGCTCCTCTCGGCGATCGCCCTTCTCGGCGCATCGGTCGAGAAGATGGCCATGGAGATCCGCCACCTCCAGCGGACGGAAGTCCTGGAGGCGGAGGAGCCGTTCCGCGAGGGGCAGAAGGGCTCCTCCGCCATGCCGCACAAGCGAAACCCGGTCAACAGCGAGCGGATCTGCGGCTTGGCGCGGCTGCTGCGTGCGAACGCCCATACCGCGACCGAGAACGTCGCCCTCTGGCACGAGCGCGACATCAGCCATTCCAGCGTCGAACGGGTGATCTTCCCCGACTCGTTCCTGGTCGCCGACTTCATCACGTCGCAGATGCGCGAGATTCTGGCGGGGCTCCTGGTCTATCCCGACCGGATGCGCGCCAACATGGATCGCACGCGCGGGCTCGTCTTCTCCCAGCGCGTCCTCCTCGCCCTCACCACGGCGGGGCTGGCCCGGGAGCAGGCGTACGCCATCGTCCAGCGCCACGCCATGGCCGCCTGGAAGGGGGAGCCCGATCTCAAGACGCGCCTCCTCGGAGATCCCGAGGTCGCCGCGGTTCTCGATCGTCCTTCCCTGGAGCGCTGCTTCGAGCCCGATCATTTCATCCGTCACGTCGGCCACATTTTCGAACGTGTCCTGGGAGCCACGCTTGCCGCCCACCGCTGAAGCGCCCGTCCTTCCGTTCGCCGAGGCCGACCCTTCGGCATTGAAGAAAATGCTCGCGCAGGAAGGTCTCCGCCTGGCGCCGGGCGAAGTCAGCAAGATGCTCGAACTCCTCGGCCGAAACCCGACCCGCGTCGAAGCGATTCTCTTCGACACGATGTGGAGCGAGCACTGCTCCTACAAGAGTAGCCGCCGCGTCCTCAAAGCCTATCTCCCGACCGAGAGCCCCGAGGTCATCCTGGGCCCGGGGGAAGATGCCGGCGTCGTCCGCTTCGGCACGCACAACGGCGTCGAGTACGCACTGGTCATCGGGCACGAGAGCCACAACCATCCCTCGCAGGTCGTGCCGGTCGAGGGAGCGGCCACCGGCATCGGCGGCATCGTGCGCGACATCAACTGCATGGGCGCCGAGGTGATCGGCGTTCTCGACGCGCTCCGCTTCGGCGACCCCGAGGGTCCGCGCGCGGCGACGGTGCGGGAGATCATCCGCGGCGTGGTGGACGGCATCTGGCAGTACGGCGATCCGCTCGGCGTTCCGAACCTTGGCGGCGACGTCTTCTTCAGCGGCCGCTACGACGAGAACTGTCTGGTGAACGTCGTCGCGCTCGGCATCGTGCGCGCGGATCAGGTGGTCCGGAGCCGCGTCCCCGAGGCGGCGAAGAACGAGCCGTACGTGATGGTCCTGGTCGGGAAACCGACCGACGAGACCGGCTTCGGCGGCGCGTCGTTCGCCTCCGCCATCCTCGACGAGGAGGCGGAGGGACAGCGCGGGCACGTGCAGGTCCCCGATCCGTTCCTGAAGCGGGTCCTCTTCGAAGCGAATCGCGCCGCGCTCGCCTGGCTCCACGCGCAGGGCGATCCGTTCGGCTTCAAGGACCTCGGCGCCGGCGGCATCGCCTGCGTCTCCTCGGAGCTCGCCGCGGCCGGCGGCTTCGGCATGGACGTCGACCTCGACCTCGTGCCGACGCCAGAAGGGGAGTTCCCCTCGGAGGTTTTGGCCTGCTCCGAGACGCAGGAGCGCTTTGCCTTCGTCGTTCCGGAGCGGCTGACGCCGCGACTTCTCCAAATCTACAACGAGGAGTACGCGCTTCCGCTCGTCTACCATCGCGCGCGCGCCGCCGTCGTCGGCCGCGTCCGCACCGATGGCCGCTACCGGATCCTTCGCGCCGGGCAGGCGGTCTGCGACGCTCCGGTCGAGGTCGTCACCGCCGGAATCGAGCACGACCGCCCGCGCCGCCAGCGGCCCGCCGCGCCGCCGGCCGCGCCGCTCCCGGCCGTCCGCGATCACGATGCGCTCTTCCGGAAATTGATCGCGTCGCCGAATCTCGCCTCGCGGGAGCCGATCGTCCGCTACTACGACACCGAGGTGCAGGGGCGCGCGGTTCTTCGCGCCGGGGAGGCGGACGCCGGCGTCCTGGCGCCGATCCCCGGGAGCAAGCTCGGCTGCGCCATCACGGTCGATGGGAATCCCTGGTACGTCGCCGCCGATCCCTACTGGGGAACGGCGCACGTGGTGGCCGAGTCGCTCCGGAATCTCGTGTCGGTGGGAGCGCGTCCGATCGCGCTGACCGACTGTCTCAACTTCGGAAATCCGGAAGACCCGGAAGTCTTCGACGATTTCGAGCGGAGCGTTCAGGGACTGGGCGATGCGGCGCGCGCGCTGGGACCGAAGGGCGCGGCGGGGCCGCCGATCGCCATCGTCTCGGGGAATGTCTCCTTCTACAACGAGTCGTCCAGCGGCCGCGCCATCGAGCCGTCGCCGATCGTCGCGGCGCTCGGCGTGCTCGACGACTACAGCGTGGCGGTCACGAGCGGCTTGAAGCGCGCCGGGAGCGTCATCGTCCTCACCGGTGCACGCGAACCGCGCCTGGGCGCCTCGCAACTCCGCCACGCCCTCACCGGCGAAACCGGCGGCCAGCTCCCCACGCTCGATTTCGAGCGGGAGCGGCGCCGCACGTACGCCGTGCTCGATGCGGTGCGCCAGGGGCTCGTCCTCGCCTGCCACGACATCGCCGAGGGGGGGCTCGCCATCACCGCCTTCGAGATGGCGCTCGGCGGCTTCGCGTCGCAGGGGCTGGGACTCCAGATGCCGATCTCCTCGCTGGGCGAGACCGCCCCCGAGGTGCGGCTCTACTCTGAGGCGCCGGGATTTCTGCTGGAAGTCCGGAAGGAACTTCTTCCGCGCCTCATGGATCTTCTCGGCAAGTGTGGGGTGGACGCCACCATCACCGGCCGCGTTCTCGAGGAGCCGCGCTTCCGTGTTCTCGACGGAGGGGCGACCCTTATCGACATCGATCTCGCGGAGGCCTCGCGCCTCCATTCCGACGGCATCCGACCCTACGTGGAGTGAGCATGGCCCGCGCGGCGGTTCTCCAGATTCCCGGCGTCAATTGCGAGTACGAGACGGCTCGCGCCCTCGAGGCGGTCGGCATCGAGGCTCGCATCGTCCGCTTCAACGAGCCCTCCTCGGTCCTCTCCGAGTTCGATGCCTACGTCCTTCCGGGCGGCTTCGCGTTCCAAGATAGGATCCGCGCCGGCGCGGTGGCGGCCAAGCTCCCCGCGGTGGAGCGGATCGCGCGCGAGTCGGAATCGGGGAAGCCGGTAATCGGCATCTGTAACGGCGCGCAGGTCCTGGTGGAGACGGGGATCGTCCCGGGGATCCACCCGGGGCGCGTGGAAATGGCCCTCGCGCCGAATCGGGAGCCGCGCCGCCCGGGATATCAGTGCCGCTGGATTCACCTGCGGGTCCACGACGGTCCCGGCCGCGCCACGTTCGCCTCGACGCTTTCGCCCGAGGAGACCGTGCCGCTCCCGCTGGCGCACGGCGAAGGCCGCTTCACCACCGCGGACCCGGAAGTCCGCTCGCGGATCGAATCGCAAGGGCTTGTCCTGTTCCGCTACGTCGACGCCGCGGGCCGCCCGGCGGCGCGCTATCCCGACGATCCGAACGGCGCGATGTTCCAGGCGGCGGGGATCACGAACGTCGCGGGAAACGTCCTGGCGTTCATGCCCCACCCCGAGCGGGCCGCGTGGCTTCGAATGATGCCGCAAGATTGGCCCGGGCCCTGGGGCGAACGGCGCCGCACGGCGATCGGCAACTTCGAAGCGCTCGAAGGCCCTGGGCCGGGACGCTTCCTCTTCACCTCACTCGCGAAGCGGCTGGGCGTGACGGCGGCGCAGGGGGTGGCGGTGTGAGCGCTGTCCTCCTGACGCGTCTCAAGATCACCGATCTCACCGCGCTCACCGCGCTCGAAGCGGGGCAGCGCATGCTCCCCGAAGGGCACACGCTGGAGCGGGTTATCCGCGAGGAGCTCTTCCTTTTCGAGCCCGAGCCTGGGGCGGATCCCGCATCGTTCGAGGAGAATCTTCGCAACGCGATTGAAACGAGCAACTTCTTCGTGAATCCAAACAAGGAGCGCTTCCGCTTCCTCACGTCGGGGGAGCGCGGCGACAACTGGATTCCGCCCGAAGGGGCGTGGGGCATTCTGGTGCGCCGTCGCGACGATACGAGCGACGAGGGATTGCGCGCGCGGCTCCTTCGCGAACATCCGCTCCCGGGGCTCGCGGCCATTCGCCGCGCGCGCGCCTGGTGGCTCTGGACGCGCGGTCCCGCGGGCGATCCGGCGAAGGATAGTTTTTACGAGCGTCTCGGCCCGCTCCGAGGCCCGGCGCAAGGACTCTTGGTGAACCCGCACGCCGAGGCGTCGCTGATGCTTTTCGGCGACGTGGCGTGGAAGGACGTGGAACGATTTCTGGCGGAGCCGGCTCTGCAGCCGTCGGCCGCCTGAGGAAGGAGATCGACTCTGTGGCGGTAACCGAAACGGGCCGGATCGGGCAGGGGGCGCACGGGGACCACCTTCGCGAGGAGTGCGGAGTGTTCGGCATCTGGGGTGCGCCGAACGCGGCGCGTCTCGCCTACGCCGGACTCTACTCGCTTCAGCATCGCGGGCAGGAGAGCGCCGGCATCGTCGCAACCGACGGAGTGGAATACCGCCTCCATCGCGGAGTCGGACTGGTCTCCGACGTCTTCGCCGCGGGCTCGCTCGATCGTCTTCACGGACACATCGCCATCGGTCACAACCGGTACTCCACCACCGGCGGCAGCCACATCCAGAACGCGCAGCCGCTGGTCGTGAATTTCCGGGAAGGGAAGCTGGCGATCGGTCACAACGGAAATCTGGTGAACGCGCTGGAGCTCCGCCGCGAGATGGAGGAGCAGGGTTCCATCTTCCAGACGACCAGCGACACCGAGGTGATCCTCCATCTCATCGCCCGCTCGAAGGCGACGGAGATCGAGCGGATGGTCGCCGAAGCGCTGGCACGCTGCCAGGGCGCCTACTCCCTCGTCCTCCTGGCCGGCGACAAGCTGATCGGTGTCCGCGATCCGCGCGGCTTCCGGCCGCTCTGCCTCGGCCGCCGCGGCGAGTCGCACGTGCTGGCGAGCGAGACATGCGCGCTCGACATCGTCGGCGCGACGTTCGTTCGGGAGATCGAGCCGGGGGAGATGGTCATCCTCGACAAGGACGGGGTTCGCTCCATCAAGATCCTGGCGCCGGAGCCGATGCGCGCCTGCGTCTTCGAACTGATCTACTTCTCACGGCCCGACAGCGTGGTCTTCGGCCTCAGCGTCGATTCGGTCCGCCGGAAACTGGGGCGCCGTCTGGCCGAGGAATACCCGGCCGAGGCCGACATCGTGATCGCGGTCCCCGACTCCAGCAACTCGGCGGCGCTCGGTTTCTCCGAGCAGTCGGCCATTCCGTTCGAACTAGGTCTCATCCGAAATCACTACATCGGGCGCACGTTTATCGCACCCGAGCAGATCTCCCGTGACTTCGGCGTGAACCTCAAATTCAACCCCGTCCGCCGAATTCTGGAAGGGAAGCGCGTCATCGTGGTGGACGACTCGATCGTCCGGGGGACCACGAGCCGGAGCCTGGTCGCCATGCTCCGCGACGCTGGCGCGGTGGAGATCCACTTCCGCGTCTCGAGCCCGCCGATCGGCTGGTCGTGCTACTACGGCATCGACACGCCGAACCGCAGCGAGCTGATCGCCTCCTCCCACACGGTGGAGCAAATCCGGAAATACCTGAACGTCGACTCCCTGGGCTATCTCTCCATGGAAGGTCTCAGGGCCTGCGTGGAGCGCCCGAACGACCATTGCTACGCCTGTTTCAGCGGGGAGTACTCGGTTCGCTTCGGCGCGGAGATGGACAAGCTCGCCTTCGAACGGGGCGCGGCGCGACCCGTGGAGCATGCCTAACCCGCCCCAGCCTCACGTCAAGTTCCTCCCTGGCCTGCCGATAGACCGGTGGACGGAGAGGCGCAACACGCGCCAGCGCGTCCGATCGGTTCGCGCGACGCCGCTGTGCAGGCGTCGCCACGGCAACGACTTAGGGCGGAGCCTTCGCGTGACGACGGAAGAGACGAGCGGACGGAAAAAGCTGGGAGAGTATCTCCTTGAAGCGGGGCTTCTGAACGAGCACCAGCTCAAGGAGGCGCTCCGGCGCCAGCGGCAGACGAAGGAGCCGCTGGGGCAGATCCTGGCGCGAAGCGGAATGATCTCCGAGGCCGACGTCTGCAACGTCCTCCACCAGCAGCTCGGTCTGCCCGTCATCGACTTCACGGCCGTGGCGATCGAGGAGAGCGTGATCGCCCTGATCCGCGAGGACCTCGCCAAGAAGTACACCGCCATCCCGATCGAGCTCGAGGGCCGGAGCACGATCCGCGTCGCGATGGCCGATCCGCTGAACCAGAGCGCCATCGACGACATTCGGTTCCAAAGCGGCTACTTCGTGAAGCCCGCGCTGGCGCCTCCGTCGGCGATCGTCGAGGCGATCTCGAAGTACTACCACATCGACGCCTCCGTCGTGGAAATCCTCGAGAACATCATCAAGGACGATCCGGTGAGCGAGGTTCGGGAGATCGTCGACAGCCCGCCCGATTCCTCCCTCGAGGAGTTGATGAAACTCTCGGCCGGGCCGCCGATCGTTCGCCTGGCCAACTGGATCATCACGCGTGCCGTCGAGATGCGCGCCAGCGACATCCACATCGAGCCGCACGAGAAGGGAGTCGGCGTTCGCATCCGCGTCGACGGCCTTCTGCAAGACCTGGAGCGGCTGCCGAAGTGGACGCAGGGGGCGCTGACGTCCCGTGTGAAGATCCTCGCGACGCTCGACATCGCCGAGAAACGCCTTCCACAAGATGGCCGTTTCCGCGTGGAGATGGAGGGGCGCCGCATCGACCTCCGCGTCTCGACGCTGCCGACGGCGCACGGCGAAAAGATCGTGATGCGCATCGTGGATCAGGAGCGTTCGGCGCTCCGCCTCGACTCGCTCGGCCTCTCGACGGCGAATCTGGAACGAATCAAGGCCTTCGGACAGAGGCCGCAGGGCATCGTCATGGTGACGGGACCGACCGGGAGCGGAAAGACGACGCTTCTCTACTCGCTCCTCCAACACATTCACTCGGTGACCAAGAACATCATCACGGTGGAGGACCCGATCGAGTACCAGGTCGCCGGCGTGAATCAGGTCCAGGTGGACGAGAAGAGCAAGAAGACCTTCGCCTCGATCCTTCGCGCCATGCTGCGCCAGGATCCGGACGTCATGATGATCGGCGAGATCCGCGACACGGAGACCGCTCAGATCGCGTTCCGCGCCTCGATCACCGGGCATCTCGTCCTCTCGACGGTTCACACGAACGACGCGGCGGCCGCCGTGACGCGCCTCGTCGACCTGGGGCTCCAGCCGTTCATGGTCGCCTCGAGTCTCGTGGCCGCGATCTCCATGCGCTTGATCCGGCTCCTCTGCCCGAAGTGCAAGGACGCCACCGTGCCGACCGGCGACGAGGTTCGCCTCCTGGGGCTTTCGCATCGCGACGCTCGCGATCTTATCCTCTACAAGCCCGTGGGCTGCGAGCATTGCAGCGAGACCGGCTATTGGGGCCGGACGGGCGTCTTTGAAATCCTGGAAATGACCGAGAACGTCCGCCGCCTCGTGGCCGGGCACGCGACCGAATCGCTCATCCGCCG
>JANOOP010000207.1:0-1507 GCA_031421415.1 Candidatus Eiseniibacteriota bacterium | reverse complement strand
GAATCAAGGGGTTTCCAGGGATCCGGAATGAGGTTCGCAGCGGGACCGACGGGGTACCGCGGTCTCCGCGGTCAGTAGCCGCGAACCCTCTCCACCACGTATCGGAGCGGCTTCCCTTCCCTCCAGCGCCGCCAATTCTCCCCGAAGGCACGTCCCTCCGACTCCTCGGTGCCGAGTCCCGCCACGTGGGGCGTCATCATGACATTCGGATGCTTCCAGAAGGGATGATCCGGCGGCAGCGGCTCGCGGCTGAAGACGTCGAGGATCGCGGAGGCGGGCCTTCCCTGGTCGAGCGCCGCGAGGAGCGTGGCGTCGTCCACGCAGCGGCCCCGCGAGGCGTTCACGAAGATGGCGCCCGGGGGAAGGAGCGCGAACCGATCGGCCGTCCAGAACGATTCGGTCTCCGGAGTGAGGGGAAGGAGATTCACGACGACGTCGGCACGGGGAAGGAGCCGCGGCAGCGCCTCGACACTCTCGATGCCCGCCGCGCTCTCCTTCTCGGAGACCGGGCCGCGCCGCACGCCGAGCACCGCGAGCCGCAGCGAGCGCGCGACCGCGGCGACCTGTGCTCCGATCGCCCCGTACCCCACGATCAGCATGGTCTTCCCTTGAAGCGTGCCGGGGACCCATCGCGCCCACGTTCCTTCCGCCTGCTGGCGCCGCGCGCGCGGCACGTCGAGGACCGCGGCGAGCAGGTAGCCGAGCACGTACTCGGCCATCCGTTCCGGAAAGTCGGCGACCGTTCGCGTCAGGATGACGCCCTCGCGCCATTCCGGACGGGCGATCCAGCGATCCACGCCGGCCCACGCCGAGTGGATCCAGCGAAGAGACGGGAGATCGAGCGGCGTCGCGGGGGGCGCGCTGCTCGCGAACCAGACGGTCGCCGAGGCCGCGCGCGCGTCCCCCGGCGCCACCCAGGGAATCGTCTCGCCGCACGCCTGCTCGGCGGCGTGCGCGAGCGCGGCGGGATCGCGGCCGGTGAGGAGGATCAGGTCTCCCATGCGCGCGACTCCTCCGATTCGCGGACTGCCGGTCGCGCGGGGCCGAGGAGCGGCAGGAGCCGATCGAGGACGAGCGACGGCTCGAGATGCTCCATGCAGGCGTGGTGGCGGAGAGGGCAGCGGTCCTTGCCGTGCACGGCGCAGGGCCGGCAGGAGAGCGGCACCTCCGCGACCGCGTCGCGCGGCTCGCCCGACGCGAAGCCGAACCCGGGAATCGTGCTTCCGAAAAGCCCTACCGCGGGAATCCCCAGCGCGGGGCCGAAATGAAGGAACGCGGAATCGGCCGCTACGAGGGCGCGCGCGCGTGCCGCGACCGCCGCGGCCTCGCGGAGGGCGAGCGCCATGATCGGGTCCGCTCCTCCCCCTGGAACGAGCGCGCGGAGTTCTCGCGCCAGTTCCTCATCCCCGGGACCGACGGCGTAGAGCACGGCGAGCCCGGTCTCGCGAGTGACGAGCGACCCGAGCGCGGCGGCGTGGCGCGCCGGCCAGCGCTTCGTCGCCCAGCG
>JANOOP010000206.1:0-5687 GCA_031421415.1 Candidatus Eiseniibacteriota bacterium | reverse complement strand
GGTGACGCTGTCTCAGACGAACAATGCGGCGTTCCTGGCGGGGGCGGCTTCGACCGGTCCCTCGGCGGCGCCGAGCATTACCCTGACGGGCACCCCGAGCTTCAGCCAGGCCGGTTCGTATACGGTCAACTGGAGCGCGGTGGACGCCACGACGGGCACGGCGACGGCCGCCACGACTCTCACGATCGCGACCACCGACCGCGGGCCGACGCTCGCCGCGATCGCGAACGTCATCGTGGGCCAGGGCGGAAGCGCCTCGCGGAACGTGAACGCCTCCGATCCGGACGGCAACGTCGTCGAGGTCTTGGCCTCGCTTCCCGCCTTCGCGGTCCTGAACGCGCCGCTCTCGGGCACGGGAAGTGTCGCGACGACGATCAGCATCAATCCCACGGTCTCCACCGCGACCGGCGACTACGCCGCGTCCGTCACGGCGAAGGCGCTCACCCTCACCGACACCAAGAGCTTCACGATCACGGTCACCCGCACCAACCAGGTCATCCAGCTCGATCCGATCGCCGACGTCACGCTGGACGAGGGCTTCAGCAGTTCCGTCACCGTGAACGCCACCGACGCGGACGACGACCTGATCACGGTGACCGCTTCGCTCCCCGGGTTCGCGGCGCTCCTGGCGCCGACGTCCGGGACCGGCACCGTCACGACCGCGGTCACCATCAACCCGGGCTACGCCGACGCGGGCGTCTACGCCTCGTCGGTCACGGCCACGGACGGCATCCAGCCGGTCACGGAGCCGTTCCAGATCACGGTCAACAACGTCGATCGCCCGGTCGCGCTCGATCCGATCGCCGACCTCAACGTGGCGGAGGGCGCTTCGGCCTCCCGCTCCGTGAGCGCCAGCGACCCGGATAGCGATCCGATCACCCTCGGCTCCAGCCTCCCGGCGTTCGCATCGCTCACCGACAACGGAAACGGCACCGGAAGCGTCACGGCGGCGCCGGGCTTCACCGACGCGGGGAGCTACCCGTCGTCGGTCACGGCGACGGCGAACGGCACGACGGATACCGAGAACTTCACCATCGTGGTCTCGGACTTCGACCGCGCGCCGGTCCTGGCTGCAATCTCCAGCATCAACGTCCAGGAAGGCTCCTCGGCCAATACGCCGGTCAGCGCCACGGACGCCGACGGCGAGACCATCGGTCTCACGGCCAGCCTTCCCCTCTTCGCGACCCTCGATGCCCCGGTCAGCGGCGCCGGGACGGTCTCCACGACGGTGACCGCGTCGCCGGCCGTCGGAGACGCGGGGAGCTACCCCTCCTCGGTCACCGCGACGGCTAACTTCCTGACCGACACGAAGAACTTCACCATCAACGTCACGCGTCCTAACCAGACGCCCACGATTTCGGCCCCTGCCACCGAGGCGGTGGACGAGGGCCAGAATCTCAACTTCACGGTGACCGCGGCAGACGGAGACAGCGATCCGCTGTCGCTGTCGGCCTCGGGTGTCCCGGCCGGCGCGTCGTTCGTGGACAACGGGAACGGCACCGGCACCTTCGACTGGACACCCGGCTTCAACCAGGCGGGCTCCTACACGGTCACGTTCAACGTGAGCGACGGCAGGGGCGGCACGAACAGCGCCTCCACCGGCATCACGGTCAGCAACGTGAACCGCTGCCCGACGGCGAACGCCGGCGGCCCCTACTCGGGCGTCGTGAACGTCGCGATCTCCTTCAACGGCTCGGCGTCTTCCGACCCGGACGGCGATGTGCTCAGCTACACGTGGACCTTCGGGGACGGTGCGAATGGCACCGGCGCCACGGTCTCGCACACGTACGTGACGGGCGGCGTCTTCAACGTGAACCTCGCGGCCGGCGACGGCTTCTGCGAGGACAACGCCCCCACGACGGCGACGATCGTCACCGACTTCCCGGCGCACGTCTTCACGACCGGCGGCAATAACACGACCAGCCTCGGCGCGGGCAAGCCGACCACCTGCGTCCAGATCGAGCCGATCGCCGACTCGTTCGCCATTTCCGACGTCGATCTCACGACGATCAAGATGATCTCTGCCGGCACCGGCTCGGTCTCCGAGATCGTGGCGATCTTCGAGAAGACGGCGGTGGACGGCGATAAGGACCGGAACGGCACGAGCGAGATCCGCGCCTGCTTCACCAAGGCCGATCTCCGGCTCCTCTTCAGCCGTCTGCCGGCGGGCCGGCAGTCGATCACCGTAACGATCGAAGGGGATCTCACGACGGGCGGCAAGTTCCGCGGGACGCTGATTCACACGGTCAAGTCGACCGGTGGCGCGCTCGCGGCGACGGTGTCGCCGAATCCGCTCAATCCGGAGACGACGCTCTCCTTCCAGCTCCGCACGCCGGGTCGTGTGACCGTGAAGATCTTCGATCTGAACGGGCGCCTGGTGAAGTCGCTGCTCGACGATACGCGCGGCGCGGGCTACCAGGACCTCACGTGGAACGGCACCGCCGACAGCGGCGTCAAGGTGGCGAGCGGGGTCTACTATTTCCGCCTCGACACGCCGGACGGACGCATCGTGAAGGCGGCGACGATCCTCAAGTAAGCGCAGCGGAATCAGAACAGCGGGAAATCCTCCGTCGAGGGGGATAAGAGGTGGGGCGGCGCGGTACGGCCGCCCCGCTCTCGTTTACGGCTTGGGGCGGGCG
Source organism: Candidatus Eiseniibacteriota bacterium (assembly GCA_031421415.1). GTDB lineage: Bacteria > Eisenbacteria > RBG-16-71-46 > SZUA-252 > SZUA-252 > SZUA-252. The sequence goes on along the minus strand of JANOOP010000206.1, from coordinate 3,048 downwards.
GGGCGCTCCGCTTCGAGCGCCGCGAGGCGCTCCGAGAGCGAGGTGGCGATCGGAGTCGGGACGCCGCCGCCGGCGCCCTCCCTCAGCACGGCGCCGAGGATGGCATCGCCTTCGGTCGTCCGTCCGCGCGCGACATCCTCCGCCATGGAGGAGCGGTTCCCGGCGGTGTCGTGGAGGAGGGCGTCGAGCAACGGCTCGGGGTCGTACGGCGCGGGCAGGAATCCGCGTGCCGCGCCGACCGCCACGGCCTCCCGGGCCGCCGCGCAGGCGAGGGCGTAAAGCGCGGGCGAATCGCGCACGGCTCCATTCACGACTCCGTGGATCGCCGTCAGCGGATTGACCGCGACGTTCAGAACGAGCTTTCTCCAGAGCACTTCTCGCGCGTTCGGAGCGGTTTCCGCGCGGAGCCCCGCCGCGGTGAAGAGCCGCGCCGCCGCCGCGGCGCCGGCCTCCGCCCCCGCCGTCCAGGCGGCAAAGATGGTGATCCCTCCGGTTGACGCGTGGAAGCGGCCGGCCTCGTCCCAGTACGCGCCAAGCGTCGTGGTCCCGGCGAGCAGCGGGACGCCGGGGAGGGCGTGCTCCAGGAGATCGAGGTGCCCCCATCCGTTCTGGAGCGACACGACGGGGGTGGGAGCGGCGAGAAGCGCGGGGGCGATTCGCTGCGCGGCGTCGCCGGTTCGATACGACTTCACGCAGAGAAAGACGAACGAGGCGGGGAGGAGCGTGGCGGGATCGTCGGTCTGCTCGGCGAGCGGCGCTTCCCGCCGGACCGTCTCGGCGCGCGCGGTGGAGCGGAGCAATATCCGCACGCCGATCCCGGCGCGCGAAAGGCATGACGCGAGGAGCGTTCCGAGCGCTCCGGCGCCCACAATCCCGACCCGTTTCTCCCGCACCGATCGCTCCACCGAGTCCTCCGCGCTTGACCGCGTTTCGCGGGCCGCCTAGAGTGCGATGTGTAGCGACTCTAAACACTCCGCGAGCGATCATACCCCGAACGAGCGACCCCGTGCTTCGAGCCGTCATCTTCGACTACGGCAACACCCTCATCGGCATCGATCCTTCGACCCCGTCGGCTCGCACCGACTACGCAGACGTCGTCGCCCGCCCTGGGGCGGAGCGCCTGGCGTCGCACCTCGCGAAGCGCGGGCTCTTGGAGCCCCACGCGGAGCGGCAGCGGTTCATCGATCTCTTTTTGGAAACCCGCGAACGGAACAGGCTGGCCGCTGAGGAAACGGGGAACGAGATCAGCGCCGAGGCGTCATTGGCAGAGGCGCTCGCCAACGCGGGCTCGCCGCCCGCCGAAACGGCGCTGATTCGCGAGGCGATCGCGGTCAACTTCTCCGCGGAGGAGGAGCGGATCGTGGCGCTCGCCGGTGCGATGGAGACACTCCAGGCGCTCCGCGAGGCGGGGGTTCGGATCGGCCTCCTCTCGAACGCCACCGACGGCCGCTACGTGGAACGGGTGGCGGTCCGTCTCGGGATGCGCCCCTTCTTCGACCCCTTCATCGTCTCGGCCGATATCGGCGTTCGAAAGCCGCGCTCGGAGGCGTACCGCGCGGTGCTCGACCGGTGGCCGCTCCCGGCCGAGGAGGTCGCCATGGTGGGGGATTCCCTCTACCACGACGTGGGCGGCGCGAACCGGCTGGGGCTCTATTCCGTTCACTTCACGCAGATCGCGAACCCCGGCGATCGGGCGTTTCGCGATCCTATCGTCCCGCGCACGGCCGCTTCCTCCCACGCGGCCCTCCGAGCGGCGCTGATGCCGCTGCTGGACGCGGCGCCCTAGCGCGCCGCGAGTCGCACCCGCCGGCTCCGCCGGCCCGGCGCCCCCCGCGCCGTCCGCTGTCCCGCCCCCCCGTGGAGGCGACGCCATGCTGGCGCGCGTCTGGTCGTGCACGACCGTTGGAATCGACGGCGTCTTCGTGCGCGTGGAGGCCGACCTCGGTGTCGGGCTCCCATCCTTCTCCATCGTCGGCCTTCCCGACGCCGCCGTGCGCGAGAGCCGCGAGCGGGTTCTGGCCGCGATCCGAAATTGCGGATTCGAATTCCCGGCCCGCCGCATCACCATCAACCTCGCGCCTGCGCACGTCCGGAAGGAAGGAGCGAGGTTCGATCTCCCGATCGCGGCCGCGATCCTCGTGGCTTCGGGGCAGATTCCGCGGGGCGCTCCGCTGGAGGAGGGAGTGCTGACCGGGGAACTCGCCCTCGACGGCGGCGTGCGCCCGGTGCGGGGCCTGCTGGCGGTGCTGGTGGCGGCGCGCCGGGAAGGACGTGGCCCGGTCTGGATTCCGTACGCCAATCGTGCCGAGGCGCGCGCCCTGCCGGGTGTGGCGGTCGTGCCGATCGAGTCGCTGGTGGCGCTGCGCGGGGAGGAGGAGGTCCCGGCCGGTTCGTTCCGGGATGCGCGCGCCGACGACAGTCCGGCGGCCCCGGCCGATCCGCCGGCCGATCTCGCCGACGTGCGCGGGCAGGCGCTCGCTCGTCGCGCGATGGAGATCGCGGCCGCGGGCGCGCACAACGTTCTCCTCGTGGGGCCGCCGGGCGCGGGGAAGACGATGCTCGCGAGGCGGCTCCCGGGGATTCTCCCTCCGCTCTCGGGAGAGGAGGCGATCGACGTGGCGACAATTCACTCGGTCGCCGGGCGCCTGGCCCCCGGCGCAGCGCTCTCCCTCACGCCTCCGTTTCGCGCGCCGCATCACACCATCTCGGATGCCGGGCTGGTCGGAGGAGGACGCGGACCGCTCCCGGGCGAGGCGAGCCTCGCGCACCGCGGCGTGCTCTTCCTCGACGAGTTCCCCGAGTTTCGCCGGAATGTGATCGAGGCGCTTCGCCAGCCGCTGGAGGAGGGGACGATCACGATCGCGCGGGCGGGCTCGGCGGTTCGGTTCCCGGCGGCCTTCTCGCTCGTGGCGGCAATGAATCCCTGTGCCCGCGTTGCCATTCTGCCGAGGGTTAACAGGCGCGTCTCCAAATTATTATTTGGTAAAAGGTTGCCCGGACGATCAGAAGGCGCTCGCCCAGGCGCTTCGGGCGCGCCGTGAGGCGCTC
>JANOOP010000205.1:0-3259 GCA_031421415.1 Candidatus Eiseniibacteriota bacterium | reverse complement strand
AGCCTACCGCGGTGTTGACGGAGTCCGAGGCCGCGAAACTTTTAGAGTCGATGGAGGCGTTGGCGGCGTGGGGCGTGGCGGTCCGCTTCATCACGCACCGGGTGGGCGGGGTAAAGGCGGGGGCGCACCGGGTGACGGTGCTCCGGGACGGCGAGGTGGTCGACGCTCCCGATCTGCTGGATCCAAAGTCGGCGCCGGTGGCGCGGATGGCCGAGCTGATGGTGGGACGCCCCTCCATCATTGCGGAGCGCCGCCGCGCGTGGCCCTCCGGCGGTGACGCGGCGCTCACGGTGGAAGGGCTGCGGGTGGAGATGCCGGGCGAGCCGGTGGCGGACGCCACGTTCCACGTCCGGCGCGGCGAGATCCTGGGCATCGGCGGCCTGGCCGGCCAGGGAAAGCTGGGAATCGCGAACGGTATCATGGGCCTCTACCCCGCGACCGGGCGCGTGGCGCTGGAGGGGAAGGCGTTCCCGCTGAACGATGCGCGCGGCGCGCTGGAGCGCGGACTCGCCTTCGTGAGCGAGGACCGCCGCGGCGTCGGCCTCCTGGTGGACGAGAACATCGAACTCAACATCGCGCTCTCCGCGCTCGAAGCGCAGGGGCGCTTTCTCCGCCCCTTCCCGATTCCATCGCTTCGTCCCGCCGACGCGAAGGCGATGCGCGCACACGCCGTATCCATGATCTCCCGGCTCGACATCCGCACTACCGGACCAAAGCAGCAGGTCCGCCGACTTTCGGGCGGGAACCAGCAGAAGGTTTGCATCGCCCGCGCCATGACGCTCGAGCCGCGGCTTCTCTTCGTGAACGAGCCGACGCGCGGGATCGACGTCGGCGCCAAGGAGCGGGTGCTGGAGATCTTGCAGGCGCTGAATCGCGACCAGGGGGTGACGCTGGTCGTGACTAGTTCGGAGCTGGCCGAGCTGCGCGCCACGTGCGATCGGGTCCTGATCGTTTACCGCGGCCGCATCGTCGCGGATCTCGCTCCCGACGCCACCGACGCCGAGTTCGGCCTCGCCATGGCGGGAGAGGTAGGCCTGGCGTGATCGCGCGCTTGCTTGAAATGGTAGGCCAAGCGTGATCGCGCGCCTGCGGGCCTTCGTGAAGGAGGCGGGCGTTCCGCGCCTTCTCATCGCCGCATTCGTCATCGTCCTCTTCGCGGTCGCGGTCGTGACGAAGATGGACGTGCCGGGACTTGTCACCGATTCGATCGTCCGCGTCGCACGAAATGGAATTCTGGTCCTCGCGCTCCTTCCGGCGATTCAAGGGGGCGTGGGGCTCAACTTCGGGCTGCCCGTGGGCATCCTCTGCGGGCTGATCGGCTGCGTCCTGGCGCTGAACTGGGGCGTCCACGGGATCATGGGGATCGCCCTCGCAACGGCGCTCGGCGTGGCCTTCGCGGTTCCGGCCGGGATCGGCTACGGATGGCTCCTGAACCGCACGCGAGGACAGGAGATGATGGTCGGCACCTACCTGGGATTCGCCGTCGTCTCCGGCATGTCGATTTTCTGGCTCGTGGCGCCGTTTCACAATCCGACGCTCGTCTGGGCGATCGGGGGGAAAGGACTCCGCACGACGCTCGCCCTGACCGGGATCTTCGATCGCGTGCTCGACCGGTGGCTCGCCTTCACCGTGGCGGGCGTGACGATTCCGACTGGAGCGCTCCTCGTTTTCTTCGGACTCTGCTGGGTGGTGGCCTGGTTCTTCCGGACACAGATGGGGATCACGATCGCGGCGGCCCGCAGCAATCCGCGCTTCGCCCGCGCCGCGGGGATCTCCGACCAGCGAACGCGCATTCAGGCGACCGTCTTCTCCACCGTCCTCGGAGCGATCGGGATCGTCGTCTACAGCCAGTCGTTCGGCTTCGTGCAGCTCTACACGGCGCCGCTCCTGATGGCCTTCCCCGCCATCGCCTGCATCCTGATCGGCGGCGCCACCGTCACGCGAGCCACCGTCACGCACGTCATCATCGGCACGCTCCTCTTCCAGTCGATTCTCACGATCGCGCTCCCGGTGACGAGCCAGGTGATCCAGGGCGACATCTCCGAAACGGCGCGCCTCATCATCCAGAATGGGATGATCCTCTACGCGCTCACGCGGCTGGGGAGCGCCAAGTGTGGGGGGGCGGGGGCTGGGCCGGCGGTGGTGGTGGCGGCGGCGGCGGCGGGGCCGCGGGCGGCGAAGGCGGCGGTGGCCGCATCGTGAAGCAGCTGGGCCGCCACGCGGTGCCGCTCCTCTTCGCCGCGCTCTGCCTCTTCGGCATCGTCGCCGCCAAGATCACGCCGACCTTCCTCCTCGGGGAGATGGCGATCCGCCTGGGGCGGAACAGCGTCCTGGTCCTCTCGCTCCTGATTCCGATTCTGGCCGGCCTGGGACTCAACTTCGGCATCGTCATCGGCGCCATGGCGGGGCAGATCGCCGCGATCCTGGCGGTCCACTGGGGCTTCCACGGGGTCGGCGGCTTCGGTTTCGCCATGCTGATCGCGACCCCGGTCGCGATTCTCTTCGGATGGGCCACCGGCTCGCTCTACAACAAGGCGAAGGGGCGCGAGATGGTGAGCGGCCTCATCGCCGGATTCTTCGCGAACGGGCTCTACCAGCTCCTCTTCCTCTTCGCGATCGGAACGATCATCCCGTTCCACAACCCCGAGATGCTCCTGCCGCAGGGCTTCGGCCTCCGGAACACCGTGGACCTGACGCCGATCCAGTACGCCGTGGACGACCTGGTGAAGTGGCGCGTACCGCTCCAGGGGACGATGCTCCGCGTGCCGATCGCCACCTACGCCGTGGTGGCCGCCTTCTGTGCCCTCACGCTCTTCTTCTTCCGGACGCGGCTGGGTCAGCAGTTCCGGGCGATGGGACAAGATCCGCACGTGGCCGCCATCGCCGGGATTCCAGTGGAGCGAAATCGCCTCATCGCGACAATTCTCTCGACGATCCTCGCGGCGTGGGGACAGCTGCTATTTCTGCAGAATATCGGAACGGTGAACACGTACAACAGCCACGAGCAGGTGGGGATGTTCGCGATTGCGGCGCTTCTGGTCTCGGGGGCGACGGTGACGAAGGCAACCGTGGGGCAGGCGTTGCTGGGGACGATTCTGTTTCACACCTTGTTCGTGGTTTCGCCGCTCGCGGGGAAGGCCTTGGCGGGGGATGCGCAGATTGGGGAGTTTTTCCGGGTGTTTGTGGCGTATGCGGTGATCACGATCGCTTTGGTGCTGCATGCATGGCAGAGCGCCAAGCGGGAGAAGGAAGCGCTGGC
>JANOOP010000204.1:0-5946 GCA_031421415.1 Candidatus Eiseniibacteriota bacterium | reverse complement strand
CCTCCGGGGCGAACGGGAGCCGGGGCCGGAGCGCGGCGAGCGCCTCCTCGATCCGGCGGCGCTCGTCGCCCGGCCCGGCCTGTCCGGCCATGCCCGCGCCCGCGCCCGAGGTGCCGCTCATGGTGCCGCTTCCAGTCGTCGCCACAGTTCCGCCTCCTCGAGGCCTTCGACCTCGATCCACTTCACGCGGGAGGAAGCACCTCCCGCCACTCGCACCGCGCGCCGCGGCACGCCGAGCCTCTCGGCGAGGAGCGCCACCACGGCGTCATTCGCCTTCCCGTCCTCGGGGGCGGCGGTGACCCGCACGCGGATTCTCGACTCCCCTCCGGACCGCGCCGCCTCGACCGCGTTCGCGCGGCTCTTCGGCGTCACGTGCACCTGGAATCGCACGCGCCCGTTACCCGGCGGCTTCCTCGCGGGCGGCGCCGCGAGTGCCGAAGAGCGCAGAGCCGACGCGCACGATCGTCGCACCTTCCTCGATGGCGATCTCGAAATCGTCCGACATCCCCATCGAGAGACCGGCGCCCGCCTCCAGCAGCCCGGCCTCGACCGCCTGGTCCCGGAGCCGCGCCAGCATGCGAAACGAGACGCGCGCCCCTTCCGGTCCCCCGTGCAGCGGGCCGATCGTCATGAGTCCCGCCGGGCGGATGGACGGCTCCCGGCCCACGCGCCCCAGAAGCGCGAGCGCTCCCGCGGGAGCGACGCCGTGCTTCCCGGTGTCGCCGCTGGTGTTCACCTCGACGTAGCCGGTGACGATCCGCCCCTCGGCGGCGGCCCTGCGGGCGACCTCCGCGACGAGATCCTCGCTGTCGAGCGAGTGGATCTCGCCGAAGAGGGTTACCGCCCGCTTCGCCTTGTTCCGCTGCAGGGGCCCGATCAGGTGCCAGCGCGGTGCGGAGCCCGCCTCGCCAGCCGCCCCCAGTTCCGAAATTTTCGCGTCGGCTTCCTGAACCCGGTTCTCCCCGAACTCGCGGAGCCCCAGCGCCAGCGCCTCGCGCACGACCGCGGCGGGAAAACCCTTCGTCACGGCGAGGAGGCGCACCGATTCGGGCGGCCGTCCGGCCCGCTCCGCGGCGCGCGCGAGCCGCCCTCGAATCTGGTCCAGCCGCTCGGTCAGCCTCTCCACGTCGTCCGCCGTTACCCCCCGAAATGGAAGCCGCAAAGTATAGGGTCCGATCTCTCGGCGGGACAACCGAAAAGCCCGCCTGGAAGTGCTTTTCCGCCGCGCACTTCGGCCTCGCGCGCGGTCTCGGCGTCCGTGGTACCCTGGGCGCGTCCGAGCGCTACGGGCCCGATTCGGAGAAAGAGAGCCATGTCGAAGATCCTGATGCACTTCGCGATCATCGTCGCCACGTTCCTCCTCCTCGCCCAGTACCTTCCGGGATTCTACGTGCCCGACCTCGGGACGGCTGTCATCGCGGCCCTGGTCCTGGGTCTGGTCAACGCCACGCTGGGACCGATCGTCACCTTCCTCTCGCTCCCCCTCATTGTCCTCTCGCTCGGTGCGTTCTGGTTCGTCGTCAACGCGTTCCTCCTGATCGTCGTCTCGTTCCTGGTTCCGAATTTCCACATCAAGGGGTGGGGCGCCGCGCTGATCGGAGCGGTCGTGCTGGCGGCGGTGAATTTGCTCTGGAATCGGGCGACCGCGGCGCGGGAGAAGTCGACGGAGTGAACCGCCGGCTCCCGGAGGAACAGGAGCCGAATCCTCTCGCGCGCCTCCTCGACGAGAAGCGCCGCGCGGGACGCGCCATCCTCGACCTCACGGTCACGAATCCGACCGAGGCGGGACTCCTGGCGCTCGACGAAGCTGCTCTGGCCGCGCTGGCCGCTCCCTCCGCGTCCCACTACGCGCCCGAACCATCCGGAGCGCGCTCCGCGAGGGAGGCGATCGCCCGGGAGTTCGGCCCCCCTGGCGCGCCACTCGATCCGGAGCGGATCTTTCTCACCGCCAGCAGCAGCGAGGCCTACGCCCACCTCTTCCGCCTCCTCTGCGAACCGGGCGACGACGTCGTGGCGCCGCGCCCCTCCTATCCGCTCCTCGAGCCGATCGCGCGACTGGAAGACGTACGGCTCGAGTCGTACCGACTCGCCTACGATGGAGCGTGGCGCCTCGACCTCGATTCGCTGGAGGCGGCGGTCGGTCCACGCACGCGCGCGATCGTGCTGGTGGAGCCGAACAACCCGACCGGCTCCGTCCTCGCGGCCGGGGAGCGCCGCGCGGTGGAGGAATTGGCGGAGCGCCGCGGCGTCGCGCTGATTTCGGACGAGGTCTTTCGCGAGTTTCCCTGGAAGGAGGGCCGCGCGCTCCCCACTTGGTGCGGCGCGCGGGCGGTTCCCACGTTCGTTCTGGGCGGCATCTCCAAGTCGTGCGGACTGCCGCAATTGAAACTCGGGTGGATCGCGCTCTCCGGCCCGCGGGCAGCCGTCGAGCGCCACGCCGCGGGGCTCGAGTGGATCCTCGATCTCTTTCTCTCCGTCGGAACGCCGGTCCAGCTCGCGCTTCCCTTCCTCCTCGCGCGGCGAATTGCGTTCCAGGAGGCGCTGCTGGCGCGCCTTCGCTCGAATCTCGAGGCGTGGCGGAGCTGGGCGGCGCGAAACGGCGGCGCGGTGCTCCATGCGGACGGAGGGTGGAGCGCGCTGATTCGCGTCGAGTCCCTACCCCCCGCGGGGCGCGAGATCGCGGAGTGGGCGCTCGATCGCGCCGACGTGCTCCTCCATCCCGCGCACTACTACGACCTGGAAGACGACCGCCACGCCGTCGCGAGCCTCCTCCCGGAGCCGGCGCTCCTGGCCGAGGCGCTGCGCCGTTTGGAGCATGGAACCGACTCCCCCTCGCGGGCGTAGACTCGGTTCGGAACCGAACCAGAGGAGACAGTTCATGAAGAGTCGCATTCGGGGATTCGCGATCGCGATCGCGATCGGGATGACGGCGAATTCTCTTCCGATGGCCTTACCCGCCGCGGGCGCCGCGGGGGCCGATAGCGCGGCGGGGGCCGCGGGCGCCGCGGGGGGGAAGCGTGGGGGCGCGCTGCCTGCCGCCGAGCGGAAGGCGCTGGAACGAACCCTCTCGAAGGCCTTTCGCGCGCTTCCCGTGCCGGCGAAGGCGTTTCGCGCGGCTCGAGCGAGCGGATCCCGGGAAATCGCGCCGGGGACGAGCGCCTGGGCGGTGGCGACCAAGGCGCCGGCCGAAGCAAGGGAGGCGCGCGTCTACGAAAAGAAAATCGGCGCTGGCGAGGACGCGGAGGTCGTCGGGCTGGAGATCCGCGTCTACCTGAATCAGGAGCGGGCCCTTCCCGAACCGCTCGGCTCCGAGGGGGGAAACTTGGAGACCTTCACGCACGAGGGGCTCCCCGGAATGCGGGCGTCGCTCGCCGGAATCGGGTCGGGACGCCTGGCGCTCCCGCTCACTCCGGAAGAGGAGGCGGATGCCTTGACGGTCGTTCGCCTTCACATAGGCGGCGCCGAGGCCGAACCCTACCTTGTCGAGATCGCCCAGGGGCGGCGACCCGTACGAACCCCGTGGGATGCGCGCCCGGCGCGAAAGGCCTCCGAGGTGCGGACGATCGTGGTCGAGTTCCACGGCCCTCGCGGCGAGGTGGAGCGGCTGGTAACGGCGACCCGAGCGGCCCCGCTCCGAGCCCTCCTCACCCCTTGAGGAATCCGAAGGAGGGTGTAGAGTAGTACCCCTCATTCACTAGGCGGTGGCGGCAAACGTCCCGTCCCTGGTCCGACATGGTACCGAGGGGGAAATGGCCATGATGTTCCGTTCACGCACGATCCTGCTTTGCTTCGGTTTCGCGTTTCTCGCCCTACTCTCACAACCACCCCGGCAGGCCCAGGCGGCGGCGGCCGGCGACTGGTCCATGAACGCGACGATCATCGAGGCGTGCTCCTGCCCGATGTTCTGCCCGTGCTACTTCGCCACGAAACCATCGGCCCACGCGGGCGCCCACGCGGAGCACGGCGGCGCCGCGACCGAGCACTACTGCCGCGCGAACAACGTCTTCCGGGTGAACAAGGGGAGCTACGGCACCACCAAGCTCGACGGCGCCAAGTTCTGGATCGGCATGGACCTCGGCGACGAGTTCTCGGACGGAGAGATGGACTGGGCCGTCCTCCACTTCGATCCCTCGGTCACCAAGGAGCAGCGCGAGGGGATCCAGACGGCGCTCGGCAAGCTCTACCCCGTGAAGTGGAAGTCGTTCACGGTCGGGGCGGACGCACCGATCGAGTGGACGGCCACCAAGGATCGCGCGGTCGCCAAGCTGGACGGCGGCAAGGGTGGCGAGGTCGCCCTGAACCGGTTCGCGGGCAACACGAGCGATCCGATCGTCATCCACAATCTCAAGTACTGGGGAGCGCCGCGGAACGACGGCTTCGTCCTCATGCCGAACGAGGTCGAGGCGTATCGCCTGACCGACAAGGCATTCGAATTCAAGGGCTCGAACGGATTCATGATCACGTTCGACATCACGTCGAAGGATTAGCCGGCGGAGCCAATCGGCTCCGGTTATTCGAAAGGAGCAGCACCATGAACAAGCAGTACATTCAGACACTCTGGGAGGAGATGCGCCTCGTCTATGGCATCTCCATGCGCGTCTACCAGGCCATCCCGAAGGACAAGATCGACAGCCACCCGATCGCCGGGATGCGGACGCCGAAGGAAGTGATCGCGCACATGACTTGCACGCTGACCACCGTCGCGACCGGCACCGTGAAGGGCCAGATCGAGGCCTACGAGGCCATGGAGAAGGATTACGTCGCGAAGCCGTATGACGAATTCATGAAGTGGGTCGGCGAGAGCTGGAAGGTGGCCGACGACGCGGTCCGCGGCATGACCGACGCGCAGGCAACGGCAATGGTCAAGAATCCGTGGACGACCGACTTCCCGGCGTTTGCCTGCATCCAGATCATCTTCGACGAGCATCTCCACCACCGCGGCCAGCTCTACTCCTACCTCCGCTGCTTCGGCGTGGAGCCGCCGTTCCTGTGGGATTTCGAGAACAGCGCGAAGGAGTACCAGCCCCGCCAGCATCAGCCCGCGTAATCGTCGCGATTCTCCAGCGACCGTGACCGAGCAGCAGGAAGCGACGGGGGAGGCCCGAAAGGGGCCTTCCCCGTTCGCGCTTCTGGGAGCCGCCCAGTTCCTCTCCCAGTTCGGCGACTCCATCTTCATGATCGTTCTGATCTGGCTCCTGCTCGACCTGACCGGCTCCAAGTCGGCGACCGGGTTCGCCGCCATGATCTCCTACCTCCCCGCGCTTCTCTTCGGCGTCGTGGCCGGATTCCTGGTGGATCGCTGGAACCGGCGCCGCGTCATGGCGGCGGCCGACGCCGCGCGGGGGCTCCTCCTCGCGGCGGGGGGCGTCCTCTACGCGACCGGCCTCCTCACCGCACCCGTTCTGACGGCGATCGCGTTCCTCTGCGCCACCGCGGCGGTCCTCTTCAACCCGGCGCGCGACTCCATCCTTCCCGAGCTCGTTTCCGGGGAGCGGCTGGCGGTCGCGAACGCGTGGATTCAAACGTCGCAGCAAGCCGCCTATTTCGCGGGACCGCTTGCCGTGGGATTCGTGATCCAGCAAGGGGGCGTGGGGGCGACCTTCCCGGTGGCGGTGCTCCTGTACGGAGGATCGCTCGCGATGATCGTCGCGATGGGAAACGTGGGGCGGGCCCATCGCGACAGCGGAGCCCCGGCGGCGGCGCTCGTCGATTTCCGCCAGGGGCTCTCGGCCATCTCCCGCGACGCGACGCTTCTCCTCCTCCTCGCCTACACCGCGCTCGACAATCTCTTCATCATGGGGCCGGCGCTCGTGGGAAACGCGGTCATGGTCCGGGAGACACTGGGCGGCGACGCCGCGATGTACGCGCTCGTCCAGGCGACGTACGGACTCGGCTGGGGGCTGGGGTCGATCCTCGTCAGCCGCTTCGCGACGCGCGTGCCGCACG
>JANOOP010000203.1:0-1860 GCA_031421415.1 Candidatus Eiseniibacteriota bacterium | reverse complement strand
TCCCGTCCACGAACAGTGGTCCCTCGGGCCCGAGCACGTCGCTGACGATCGTCACCTCTTCGGCCCGCGCCGCCGCCGCGGCGAGCATCAAGCCAACAGCGATACAGATGAGTCCACGGATTCTCATTCTGGATCCTCTCGGGGCGATGGAAGCCTGGAAGTACGACAGGGCCATGCATCAAACATACTCCATTGTCAGGCTGACGGCGGACGGTCACATCATGGTGCGGCGGTTGGCACGGATCCGGTAGTGCGAGACGTATCGCGCTCGGCGGTCGCCATGAGGGGCACGATATCGGCGCCGGTGATCGGAGGCTAGGTGCGGAGGATCGCCAGCAGTCAGAGCAGGGCAGAAAAAGCGCCATTTCGGCATTTGCACCCCCCGCCAACCACGCTATACACAAGCACTTGTGGGGGCGGCATAGCTAAGTGGCTAAGGCGACGGTCTGCAAAGTCTTTTCATCGGATTATCACCGGTTTGGAAGCCGGTCCTCGAAGTAGCGTGGCGCCAAGGACCACCTGATCAAATCGTCTGGTTCCAGAGCCGATCGAGGAACTGTTCCACCGGCAGGATCTCGATCCGGTCCTCGGTGGTGCGCGGATGTGGTTCCAGGGACACCACGATCTTGCGGACTCGGGGCCAATCCTCGCAAAAAGCGCGCAGGCCCTTCAGATCCTGGGAGGAGACGGATCGTGAAGCCTTGACCTCGATCGCGACCACGGGCTTCTGTCCCTCGGCAACGACGAAATCGACCTCGATCCGGGAGAGCGACCTCCAGAAGAAGAGATGCCGGTCGCTCCGGAAGTAGTCGATCGAAGCTCTCAGTTCGCGTTCGATCAGATGCTCGAGCACGCGGCCGTATTCGGGCGTGCGGGGCGACAGGGCCCAGCGCTCCACCAAGGCATTCGTCACGCCCACGTCAAAGAAGTAGAACTTCTCGGTGGTGACGGCCTTTCTCGTCCGGGTCCGCTGGAACGGCGGGAGCAGATCGCCGATCAGCGTATCCTGAAGGATCTGGAAGTAGTCGCGCACTGTCCGCGGTGAGAGCTGGGCGTCGTTGCCGAGCTTCGTGTAGTTCAGAATCTCGCCGTTCATGGCGGCTGCGGTTTCGAGGAAGCGACTGAAGTTCGGGATGGAGCGCGCCAGTCCCTCGGCGCGGATCTCCTCTTGCAGATAAAGGCCGACGTAGGCTTGGAGGTTCTCTTTGGGTGTTTCGGAATCGAGCACCGAGGGCAGCCCGCCCCATCGGAGAAGGTCGGTCCAAGGTCGACGCGGCGAGACAGTCCCCAATTCGGTGAACACGATCGGGTGCATGCGCACCAGGCCGGCTCGGCCCCCGAGCAGGTTTCGTCCCCGGGTGCGGAGCTTTCGCGCGCTGCTGCCGGTCAGGATGAAGCGCAGTGATTTCTCGAGTTCCATGAGGCGATGAATCTCGTCGAGCAGCTCGGGCATCTTCTGGATTTCGTCGACGATCACGACCCGGTGGCGTCCTCTCAAGGCCCGGGCTCGCTCTCCAATAAGGGCGGGAGACACCGCGAGAGATCGGAACGTCTGGGCGTCCAGGAGGTCGAAGAACAGGGCATCCGGAAACGAAGCCCTCAACAGCGTGGACTTGCCGGTCTGGCGGGGCCCGAGCAGAAAGAAACTACGCGTCGCCGCCAGCGCGGGTAGGTCGAGGAAGCGCCGGTACATGACCGGAGGCTAGCCCAGGACGGCTGTGAAATCCAGTGGCATCTCCACCAGATTTCATGAAATCCAGTGGAGGAGGAGCGTTGCGGCAGCGGTCCGAGAGGTCGTCGCCCCCGCTCGATTTCCCCGATTGCACCTCCCGCCAACCGCGCTATGGTCAATCACTTGCG
>JANOOP010000202.1:0-10486 GCA_031421415.1 Candidatus Eiseniibacteriota bacterium | reverse complement strand
GGCCCTTCGTGACCGTGAACTGCGCCGCCATCACCGAGACGCTCTTCGAGAGCGAACTTTTCGGCCATGTGCGCGGCGCCTTCACCGGCGCCGTCGCCGACCGACAGGGGCTGATGCAGCAGGCGGATGGAGGGACCCTCTTTCTCGACGAAGTGGCGGAGATGGTCCCGGGCGTCCAGGTGAAGCTCCTCCGCGCGCTGCAGAACGGCGAAGTGCGCCGGGTGGGGGGAGCCGACTCCTATCGGGTCGATGTCCGGATCGTGGCGGCGACGAACATCGACGTCCGGAAGGCGCTGGCCGAGGGGAAACTGCGGGAGGATCTCTACTACCGGCTCAGCGTTTTTCACATCGAGCTGCCGCCCCTTCGGGAAAGGCGGGAGGACATTCCGATCCTGGCGAATTTCTTCCGCGTGCGGTCCGCGGCGAACCTGGGAAAGCAGATCGAGCGCTTCAGCGATCGCGCCCAGTACTACCTCATGCACTACGACTATCCCGGGAACGTCCGGGAGCTCCTGAACGCCGTCGAGCGGGCCACGGTGCTTGCGGAGGGCCCCGAGATCAGCCACCTCGACCTCCCTCCTTCCTTCCGCGAGGCGCCGATCCAGCTCCTTCACGAGGGGGCCGCCTTCCCCTACTCCGAGGGGATGACGCTCTCTCAGCTGGAGAAGGAGCACATCGCCCGCGTCCTCATTCACCACGCCGGCAACACGACCCGGGCGGCCAGGGGCCTTGGAATTTCCCGTTCCACTCTCTGGCGGAAAATGAGAGAATATCGGCTGTAGGCGTTTCATATTGGAACCGTTAGGCGATTCGATATGAAACAGTTGCTACGATACGGAACGAGGGCGTGGAGTGACGAAAAGCTGGTAACTTATTGTGAATAAAATCATTAACACACAGACATCGCCCTGGCATAGCGTCTGCAATACTCCGCCTGCGAGTTTCTGGCATGGCCAGGGTGGCCGTGCCGTAGTCGCTGAAGGGCTAGTCCCACGGAAGTGAACGCGGCACGGCATGGCGCCGGCCGCAACGACAGGTGAACGCGCGGAGGGGCCAGCGGCCCCTCCGGGAGCAACGGAGGGAGCAATGGGAAAGATCATCGGCATTGACCTTGGCACCACGAACTCGTGCGTGGCCGTGATGGAAGGCGGCGAGCCGGTCGTGATCGCGAACGCCGAGGGAAATCGCACGACTCCCTCCATCGTGGCGTTCACGAAGAGCGGCGAGCGGCTGGTGGGCCAGGTCGCGAAGCGCCAGGCCGTCACCAATCCTCAGAACACCGTCTATTCCGCGAAGCGGTTCATGGGGCGGAAGTTCTCGGAGATCTCGACCGAGGCGATGAACGTCCCGTACGCGGTCAAGGAGGCGAAGGGCGGCGGCGTGGAGATCCCGCTGGGCGACAAGTCGTACAGCCCGCCCGAGATCTCCGCGATGATCCTCCAGAAGATGAAGCAGACGGCGGAGGACTATCTCGGCGAGAAGGTGACCGAGGCGGTCATCACCGTTCCGGCCTACTTCAACGACGCGCAGAGGCAGGCGACGAAGGATGCCGGCCGGATCGCGGGCCTGGAGGTGAAGCGGATCATCAACGAGCCGACCGCGGCCGCGCTGGCCTACGGCCTCGACAAGAAGAAGGACGAGAAGATCGCCGTCTACGACCTGGGCGGCGGCACCTACGACATCTCCATTTTGGAGTTGGGCGACGGCGTCTTCGAGGTGAAGTCGACCAACGGCGACACGCACCTGGGCGGCGACGACTTCGACAAGAAGGTCATCGATTGGCTGGCCGAGGGGTTCCAGAAGTCGGAAGGGATCGACCTCCGGAAAGACCCGATGGCGCTCCAGCGGCTCAAGGAAGCCGCGGAGAAGGCGAAGATCGAGCTCTCCACGGTCATGCAGACCGACGTGAACCTGCCGTTCGTCACGGCCGACGCGACCGGTCCGAAGCACCTGAACGTGACCCTGTCGCGCGCGAAGTACGAATCGCTGGTGGATGATCTCCTCCAGCGGACCATCGGACCCATGGAGCGGGCGCTGGCCGACGCCGGGATCAAGGCCTCCGAAGTCGACGAGGTCATCCTGGTCGGCGGCGCGACGCGCACGCCGAAGGTCCAGGAGATCGTGAAGAAGTTCTTCGGCGGGAAGGAGCCGCACCGCGGCGTGAATCCCGACGAGGTGGTCGCCATCGGCGCGGCGATCCAGGGCGGCGTCCTGGGCGGCAGCGTGAAGGACGTGCTCCTCCTCGACGTGACGCCTCTCTCGCTCGGCATCGAGACGCTGGGCGGCGTGGCGACCAAACTGATCGAGCGGAACACCACGATCCCGACCAAGAAGAGCGAGACCTTCTCGACCGCGTCGGACAGCCAGTCGCAGGTGGATATCCACGTCCTGCAGGGCGAGCGTCCGATGGCGATCGACAACAAGACGATCGGCCGGTTCCACCTCGACGGCATCCCGCCGGCGCCACGTGGAGTTCCGCAGATCGAGGTGGCGTTCGACATCGACGCGAACGGCATCCTCCACGTCGCGGCGCGCGACAAGGCGACCGGCAAGGAGCAGAAGATCCGCATCGAGGCTTCGAGCGGACTCTCCGAGCAGGAGATCCAGAAGATGGTGAAGGACGCCGAATCGCACGCGGACGAGGACAAGGAGCGGCGCGAGCAGATCGAGACGAAGAATCGCGGCGACGCGCTGGCCTGGGAGACCGAGAAGCAGCTGAAGGAGCTCGGCGACAAGGTGGACGCCGAATCGAAGACGAAGGTCGAGGGCGCGCTGGAGACGCTGAAGAAGGCGCTGGAGCGGAACGACACCGCGGAGATCAAGGCGGGGAGCGAGGAGCTCACGAAGATCTGGAACGAGGTGTCGGGCAAGCTCTACGCCGAGGCGGCGAAGGCGGGCGGCGCTGGCGCGGGTGGTCCCGGCATGGGCGGACCCGGCGGACCGGAAGGTCCCGGAGGCCCGACGGCCGAGGGCGGCGCGCCTGGCAAGAAGGGCGACGACGGCGCGGTGGACGCGGATTACGAGGTGGTGAAGTAGGGGAGCCGCCGGTCTCGTTCGCGAAACCGGACCACGAAATTTTCCGAACCCGGGGCCGCAAGGAGGCGTCCAACCCCATGTCGGAACTGAACCGGGATGTTCCAGCGCCCCGGTTCTGCCGAAAGGAGCAGAACGCCGTGAAAGCCGTGATCCTGCGTAAAGCCACCTTCGCCGCCGGCTGTTTCTGGGGCGTCGAGGAGACGTTCCGCCAGGTCCGGGGCGTGATCGACACCGCCGTCGGCTACACGGGCGGCGCGTCGAGCCAGCCGACCTACGAGCAGGTCTGCTCGGGACGGTCGGGGCACGCCGAGGCGGTGGAGGTGACCTTCGATCCGAACCAGGCGACCTACGAGGCGCTGCTCAAGATCTTCTGGGAGAGCCACGACCCCACGGCGCTCAACCGCCAGGGACCCGACGTCGGAGAACAATACCGCTCGGCCATCTACGTTCATTCGCCGGAACAGAAAGCTGCGGCGAACGCATCGAAGGCGAGCCTGGAAGTGTCGGGGCGATTTCGGCGGCCGATCGTGACGCAGATCGTGCCGGCCTCGACCTTCTGGCGCGCCGAGGAGCATCACCAGCAGTACCTTGCGAAACGAGGCACCGGCTCCTGTCACATCTAGGAGCGACCCACTAGGTGCAGCGACCCACGGGGGGCTGTGATCCCCGGGCGGTTCGAAGTCGTATCGGTTCTTTGGGGCGAAAACGCGGCGCCTGCCCAGGCGCTCCCCATCTTTGAAGCGCGCCGCGTCTAGCCCCTTCCAATTTCCCGCAGTGGATTCCCGCCCCAGACCATCCCACCGTGCAGCGTGCGCCGATCCGTACCCGCCGAATCTTCAGCACCCGCGCCTCTCCGATCGGTCATGGATCGGTCATGGGGACTCCTGGCGCGCCGCGCCGGCCTGACGGCGATGGCCCGCGAACGGCATCTGAACGAGGGCCGCCATCGCGACGACGCCGGCATGCGCCAGCACGTATCGCGTCAGAAGCTCCGAGCCCGAAGCGTAGTGAGCGCGATCCGCGCTGAAGAGGAACTGCATGGCCGAGAAGACGTCGCCGTACTTCACGATGACGGGCTCGGTGCCGAGCGTGAGCGCCGCCCAGCCGAAGGGGACACCCGCCGCCAGCACGGCCGCCGCCGCCAGGAGCTTCGCTCGCTGCCGCATGACCGCGGCCAGGGCCGACGCGCCGACGGCGGCGTTGAGGAGCCACGCGCCGAGGCAGATGCTCGAGAGAAGGGTCCCTCCCCCCGCCATCAACTCCACCAGGTTGTCGGTGGAGGCGGCGCGCACCACGATCAGGTGCGAGACGAGAAGGAGCGGAATGGCGAGGACGAACCAGCGCGCGAGCGCGCGGAGGGAGGAGCCGGGGCGCGGCTCGACCAGCAGCGCGGCCAGGAGCGCCCCACCGGTGAAGAGCGTCGTGACAGCGCCGAAGAGCGCCAGGAACCGGCCCATGATTTCCAGGTCACCGGGCCAGTGGAGGATCGGAGATCCGACGATGTCGTGGATGGCCTCCATCGGCGCTCCGATCCGGATCCCGGTCCAGACGACGAGCGCGTGACCGAGCACGAAGACCGGGAGGATCGCCGCCCTGCCCCAGGCCCCCTGCGCGCACCAGCGGGCGAAGAGCATCGGAGGCGTGAACGCGGCCAGAACGGCGAGCGGAAAGCCGAGCAGCGCCAGGTGGCCGCCCTTGGCGAAGAGTTCGCGAACGTTGTACGGAACGGCCGGCGACTCGGCGGCGATGAAGGCGGCGGCGAGGAGCAGGATGGTGGCGATGAGCGTCCGGGTGAGCATCTTTGCAGCCCGCCGCGACCTCCTCGATCGAGCGGCCGGAGCGCCCGACGGAGCGTCGGTCGTCGAGGGAGTGTCGCGCCGCAGCGCGCGTTGGATGGCGCGAGTCGCGGCGTATCCGCCCAGGCCCCCGATGGCCGCGGCGAGGATGTCGGTCGAGTCGGGCACCTTTCGGGGCAGGAAGAGCTGAAGCGCCTCGATCCCCCCCGCCACGGCTCCGGCCGCCAGGAGCGAGGCGAGCGCGCCGGCTCGCCACGCCCACGGCGCCTTCACGCGCGTCATCGCCAGCGCCGCCAGGGCCCCGAACGGAGCGAAGAGCGCGAGCTGGGTCAGAAGATCGGAGAAAGCTCGCGCCTCGGTCGCCAGCCAGTACGATCGAAACGGGATCGCCGTGAGCGCATCGATTCGCGCCGGGAGCATCGACGCCTGGTAGTGGAAGTCGAAGGGATAGCAATAGCCCGCGACCAGGAGCGCCGTCCACGCGACCGCCGCGAGAAGCGAGGCGAGAAGCAGATGGGGGAAATCCGCCCCGCTCGCCTCGTCCGCCGCGCGGTCACGGCGGAGGCGCAGCGCCACGAGGACGCCCGCGCCAGCTCCCGCCGCGGCGGAGAGGACGTCGGTCGAATCGCTCACGCGGCTCCGCACCAATAACTGGACCGCCTCGACGCCGACGGCGAAGAGGACCGTCAGGCCCCAGGCGGCGAATCCGCGGGCCCGCCCTCCGATCACGAGGAGCGCCGCCAGCGGCATCCAGAGAAGCGCCTCGGCGGCGAGGCCAAGGCCGGCGGTCACCGGATCGCCGCCCAGCGACGTGAAGGGGATCGGGCGGATGAGCCCGTGGTCCCACTTCCCCAGGAGCGACGCGGCGTTCAGCGTGAGGTCGGCGGGTATGACGTTGTAGAGGAGGAGAAAGATGGAATAGGGAGCGACCAGCCAGCCGGCGACTCCCTGTCGGCCGCGCGCGGCGCTCCATCGCTCGAGGGCCCGCCGGACCGCGCCCCCGGCTGCGCTCCATGCCGCCACGCCGATCGCCGCGCCGCAGGCCGCGGCGAGTACGTCCCAGAGCGACACGCTCCGTGGCGGCGCGTAGACCTGCGCGAACTCCAGCGCGGCCTGGAAGAGGACGGCCGCCGTCCAGACGAGGAGGCTCTTCGAGATCGCCCCCAGTCGGCGCCAGCCGGCCCCGATCGAGCCGGCCCAGAGGAACGCGAGCGGCAGGAAGAGAAGGACGTTCGCGGTGAAGTCGGTCCGCGACGAGGGGCCGGGTCGGAACTCGGGTATGTGCCGGTAGCTCGCCCACGCCTCGCTCCAGGGGACCGGAGTGAAGTCGAGCGGAACCAGGCAACCGTAGACGACGAAGAGCGTGTAGAGCGCCGCCGCGACGCGGAGGGGCGACGTGGGCGCCGCGCCGCCGTCCGGCGATCCGACTGTAAGTGAGGCCGCCACCGGCGCATGGAAACACGACCGGCCCCCTTCGCGCCAGCCCCGGCATTCTTTTCCGCTAAGCAACCTCCGGAATCGGGCCGATATCCCTCACGTCACGGCGGGTCGCCATTGGCGGCCTGGCGCCACGGGGGCGTCGCCGCCGCAGGGGGTACTCGAGCGTTGAATCTGAATGTCGCCATCGTCATGCCGGCCGGACCGGAGCGGGATGCTCTGGTCGATCACGTCGCCACGCAGAAGTGCGCGGTGCAGGTCGCGGATCGTGTGGAGGATTTCCTCTCCATCGGGGGGGAGGAAATGTGCTCGCTGGCGATTCTCGATTTCGGGGATGGAGCCCTGGGGTCCGGCCGTTCTTCCACGCACGATCCTCCGTCGTTCTCCGAACGCCGGGACGCGGTCCGCCGTCTGAAAGAGCGGTGGCCGCGGATGCAGCTCGCCGCCTTCCTCGACCGTTCGAACGCGGCCGAAGCGGCGGAGATGAACGAGCTGGGAATCCGAAATCTCTTCCTGAAGCCGATCCGCTTCGATGCCGTCGAGGGCCTGCTGAAGGCCGCCGGACGGAGCGCCGTGCAGCAGGCGCGCGAGCAGCGTGAATCGTCGCGGGTGCAGGAGGAGTTCCGCTTCGATCGGATCCTCGGCGAGAGTCCCGCCCTGCGCCATACCATCGAGCTGGCGCAGAGCGTCTCGCTCTCCAGCGCCACGTCGGTGCTGATCCTGGGCGAGAGCGGCGTCGGCAAGGAACTCTTCGCCCGCGCCATCCACGGCGAGAGCCCCCGCGCCCGGGGGCCGTTCCTCGAGATCAACTGCGCCGCGATCCCTCGCGAGCTCTTGGAGAGCGAACTCTTCGGACACGAGAAGGGCTCGTTCACCGACGCCACGCAGCAGCGAATCGGCCTCTTCGAGGCAGGAGAAGGGGGCTCGGTGTTCCTGGACGAAGTCGGCGAGCTGCCGATCATGCTCCAGGCCAAGCTCCTCAAGTTTCTCGACAACAAGGTCGTGCGGCGCGTGGGCGGCACCCGCGACATCTCCATCGACGTCCGAATCCTGGCCGCGACGAACCGCGACATCTCGGGCGAAGTGCGTCAGGGCCGCTTCC
Organism: Candidatus Eiseniibacteriota bacterium; assembly: GCA_031421415.1. Classification (GTDB taxonomy): domain Bacteria; phylum Eisenbacteria; class RBG-16-71-46; order SZUA-252; family SZUA-252; genus SZUA-252. The sequence continues at coordinate 3,115 of JANOOP010000202.1, read as the reverse complement.
GCGAGGATCTCTACTATCGACTGAACGTGGTGCCGATCGTCGTGCCGCCGCTGCGCGACCGCGGCGACGACATCCCGCTTCTCGGGCGCGCCCTTTGCGAGCGCGTGGCGCGAAAGCTGGGACGCACCGCGAGGCTCAACGGGGCCGCCGAGCGCGATCTGATGCGCTATCCGTGGCCCGGCAACGTCCGCGAGCTGGGGAACGTCATCGAGCGCGCCGTGCTCCTCGCCAAGACCGAGGAGATCGGCCCGGCCGAGCTCGCGCTTCCGCGCGCCGGCGGGACGCCGGGCTCCGAATCGCCGAGCCTGAACGACCTCGGGCTTCGCTTCCCGGCCGACGGGATCTCGCTCGTGACGCTCGAGAAGGTGGCGATCGAGGGAGCGCTCACGCGGACGGCAGGAAACGTGGTGGAGGCCGCCAAGCTCCTCCACATCGGCCGCGGCAGTCTTCGCTGCAAGATGCGCCGGCACCGTATCGATCGGACCGAGCCACGCCCTGCGGCCTCGTCCTCCGGGGCTCCGGCGCTCGCCCGGGTCTAGACCCGCGTCGCCTCGCTTTCCGCGCCGGCAGGCCCCATTCCGAGGGTGCGGCGGGGGTGCGGCGCTTGACACGATTCGGCCCCGCCCGTAGCCTTCCTCCGTAACCTCCAAAGTATTACGAACCCAATCCCACCCCCGAAGCGTCTCTAATCGAGGCAACCGTGGCCCAGGAACTGAAGGCCGTCCCGGACGAATCGTTGGTGCGCCGCTCCCAGGAGGACGACGATCGGGCGTTCGGCGAGCTGATCGAACGATACGAGACCAAGGTCTACAGCCTGGCCCTGAAGATGCTGCGGAACCCCGAGGACGCGGAGGACGTGCTTCAGGACACATTCCTCCGGGCCTATCGCGGGATCAAGTCGTTCCAGGGAAAATCGACGTTTTCCACGTGGATCTACCGCATCACCGCCAATTCGGCGCTGATGAAGCTCCGCAAGAAGCAGCTTCCCACGGTCTCGATCGATGACGCGGACGAGCGCGAGACGCCGATCAACATCGCCGATTGGGCCCCCGGCCCCGTGGAACAACTCTTGAACAAGGAGACCCGGCAAGCCATGAGCGAAGCCATCGACGCCCTGCCCGCGGAATTCCGCCAGGTATTCGTGCTTCGCGACGTGGAGGGGCTGTCGAACGCCGACGTGGCCGAGGTTCTCGACCTCTCCGTGGCCGCGGTGAAGTCCCGCCTCCACCGTGCGCGGATCAAGGTCCGCAATCATCTCGCCCACTTCTTCAACGACACGCCCGGTCGGCGGACGATGGGAGCGCGCACATGATGACCTGCAAGGAAGTCCTCGATTCGATCTCCCTCTATCTCGATGAGGATCTGAAACAGGACATCGTCGTCGAAATGGAGCGCCACATCGGGAAGTGCTCCGACTGCCGCGCCGAATTCGACACCCTCACGATGACCCTGAAGCTCTACCGCCACGACGAAACGCCGCAGATGCCCACCGGCTGCCACGACCGCCTCATCAAGGTCCTCCAGATCGAAAAGATGCGGGAGAAGCAGGGCGGCATGGACCCGGACTCGACGAAGGTCTAACTCCTCGTGACGGTGGACGCCGCTCCGCGCCGCATCCACCTCTATCGTCCCCACAATCAGCTTGGCGATTTGCTCCTGAATGTCCCGGCCATCCGTGCCGTGCGCGAGCATTTTCCCCACGCGCACGTCACGCTCGTGGTGGGGAGGCAGAACGCCGCCGCGGTGCAGGGACAGGCGTGGGCCGACGAGATTCGCGTCGTCGACACGAGGAATTTCGTGGGGGTCGCGCGGGCCGCGCTCCGCCGCGGGCCGCGCCCCGACCTCGCCCTCTACTTCACGACGGTTTCCTACTCCCGGAGCGGCGCCCTCCTGGTCGCACTCTCGGGCGCGAGGGAGCGGCTCGGCTTCGATGCGCGTCATTACGGCGAGCGCGACGCCGCGCGCCTGACGCGCGCGCTGACGGTTCCCGAGGGGGCGCTCCATCAGTCGGAGATCTCCATGGCGCTCGCTCGCGCCGCCGGGGCGGAACGAATGCCGCCGCCCCCCTACTACGTGGCCGACGCGGCCTCCGTGGCGCGCGCGCCGGCGGGCGCCGTCTACCTCCACCCCGGGGCCGGAAAGCCGAAGAACCGCTGGCCGGCCGACCGCTTCGCCACCGTGGCGCGCGAGCTGCTCGGCCGGGGGAGGGACGTCCGGCTGCTGGAGGGGCCCCAGGACGGAGGCACGGTGGAGGCGGTGAACGCCGCGCTGACGCGCCCCCTTCCGGTCGTGCGGGGCGAGACGATTCCGGAGTTGGCCGGCCGCTTCGCGCGGGCCTCGCTTTACATCGGCAACGACTCGGGGCCGCTTCATCTCGCCGGCGCCGTCGGCGCGCCGACCGTCGGCATCTACGGCTGGACCGACCCGCTCGAATGGGCGCCCGTGGGGCGCCTGGTCCGCGCGGTCCGCGCCGCCGACGCGACGCTCCCCTCGATCGATCCCGTGACGGTTCTAGACGCCGCCTACGCGCTATTGGACATGGAAGGAACGGAGGAACGATGCGCCACGAAGTGAATCCCGCCTGGGCCGCGCTCGCCCGATCGGCCGTCGTGCTCGCGCTGGCGGGCTGCTGGTTCTCTGCCGCGCCGGCGGACGCCCAGACACGCGCCGCGTCGGCGAGTCCCACGCCCGAGGAGACGATTCTCCGGCGCGAGGGAACGCGCGACACGACCGGCCTCGCCCTTCTCGCCCGTGGCCACGCCCGCCCCGCCCTCCGCGCCCGCGCCGCCCGCGCGCTGGGCCACATCGGGAGCCGCGGAAGCCGCGCCACGCTGGAGTCGGCGCTCCGCGATCCCTCTCCGCTCGTTCGCCGGGAGGCGGCCTTCGCGCTCGGGCTGGTCGGGGATTCGCTGGCCGTCCCCGCGCTTCTCGACCGGCTGGAGCGGGAGCGCGACCCGGCGTCGCGGGTCGCCGCCGTCATCGCGCTCGGAACCTGTGAAAGGATGGGGGCCCGATCGGGAGGCGCGGTGGGCCGGGCGCTGGCCGGATCGCTCCGTTCGTCGCGCACGCCGGAGCGCTGGGCCGCCGCGCTCGCGGCCGCCCGCCTTCGAGATTC
>JANOOP010000201.1:0-4362 GCA_031421415.1 Candidatus Eiseniibacteriota bacterium | reverse complement strand
TGCCGCGTGAACCGCAAAACCCGTCAGCCGTGCGCCTCCGCCCAAGTACGCCCGCGCCCCTCGTGCACCACCAGAGGGACGCGGAGCGGAAGTGCATGCTCCATCGCGTCCCGGACGAGCGTCGCCAGAATGTCGACTTCGCGGTCGTCCGTCTCGAACAGCAGCTCGTCGTGGACCTGGAGGATGAGCCGGGAGCGGAGTCCCCGCTCGGCGAGCAGCGCGTCGATCTTCACCATGGCGACCTTGATCAGGTCCGCCGCGGAACCCTGGATCGGCGTGTTGATCGCGGCGCGCTCCGCCTCGGCGCGGCGCCCCTCGTGGGTGTCGCGAAGTCCGGGAAGCGGGCGGCGGCGGTGGAGCATCGTCTCGGCGTAGCCGCGCTCGCGCGCATGGGCGAGCATCTGCTCCATGTACTTCGCCACGCCGGCGTGGGTCTTCTTGTACTCGTCGATGAACGCCGCCGCCAGCGGCCGCGAGAGCGAAAGTTCACGGGCCAGCCGGGTCGCGCCCATTCCGTAGAGAATTCCGAAATTCACCGTCTTGGCCTGCGACCGCTGCGCCGGCGTGACCGCTTCGGGCGACACGCCGAAGAGGCGCGCGGCCGTCGCGCTGTGGACGTCGCCTTCGGTGCGAAACGCCTCCGAGAGCACCGGGTCGTGGGAGAAGTGGGCCAGGAGCCGCAACTCGATCTGCGAGTAGTCGTACGAGGCGAGGAGCCCCTTCGCTCCTTCGGCGATGAACGCGCGGCGGATGGCGCGCCCCTCCTCCGAGCGGATCGGAATGTTCTGGAGCGACGGATCGCTGGCGCTCAGGCGCCCCGTGGACGCGACGGTCTGATGAAACGTGGCGTGGACGCGGCCCGTCTCGGGATGGACCAGCTTCGGGAGTGCATCGACGTACGCCGACTTGAGCTTCTGGGCCTGACGGTACTCGAGAAGGAGGCGCGGGATCGGATGGAGCGGCGCCAGCGTCTCCAGCACTTCCTCGTCGGTCGAGTAGCCGTCCTTCGTGCGCTTCCCTTTCGGAAGCTGCAGCCGCTCGAAGAGCACCTCGGCGACCTGACGCGTCGACTTCACATTGAACGGGACGCCCGCCGACTCCTGGATTTCGAGCTCGAGCCGCTGGATGGTCGCGCCGAGCGATTGGGACATCACCCCGAGCGCCGCGGTGTCGATCTTCACGCCGGCCCGCTCCATTCGCACGAGGACGCCGACGAGCGGAACCTCCACCTCGCGGTAGAGCGCCAGCCCCCCGGCGGCCTCGAGTTCCTTCTCCAAGATCGGCAGGAGGCGAAGCACGACGTCGGCGTCCTCGCAGCAGTAGGCGCCGACCTGCTCGACGGAGAGGTCGGCCATGCTCTTCTGGTCCTTGCCGCGCGGGCCGATGAGCGCCTCGGTCGGGATCTTTTCGATCCCCAGGCGCGACGCGGCCAGGGCGTCCAGATTCTTCGGACGGTCCGGATCGGCGAGATAGGCCGCCACCATCGTATCGTCGGAGATGTCGCGAACGGGGATGCCGAACTTGTGGAACACATGCCAGTCGTACTTCGCGTTCTGCGCGGCCCGCCGCGCCTTCGGATCGTCGAAGAACGGTCTCAGCGCGGCCCGGACCTGGTCGGGATCGAGATTCGGACCCGCGGCGTGACCGATCGGGAGGTAGTAGGCCTCTCCCTCCGCGAGGGCCAAGCCAATCCCCACCAGCTCCGCGCGATGCGGATCGAGCCCCGTCGTCTCGGTGTCGAAGGCGACCGGACCGCTCGCGGCGGCCAGGGCGCGGGTCAGCGATTCGAGCGCCTCGCCGTCGGTCACCATCGAATAGCGACCCAGCGCGGGCCGTTCGAGCGTGCTCACTTCCCCCACGCCGACCGAGGAGTCCCCCGCCGAGCCCGGCTCTTCGGCGGATGCCGCCGGCGCGGCCATGGAATCGGCTCCGGCGCTTCCGCCTCGCGTTCCCTTGGCGCCGCGGGCTCCCCTGGGCGCCGCACCGGCGCCGGCGCGGACGGCATCCGGGAAGAGATCGCCCGGCACCGCGTCCATCTCGGCCGCGCCGCCTGCGGGAGCGACCGGCGTGGAAGCCGCGGGAGGGACGGTGGCGCCCGCTGCCGCCGCTTCGTTCGAGAATCGCCGGTGGTGTACGTGAAGCTCGAGCGAATGCAGGAATGGCAGGAGCCCGCCGAAGTCGATCGGCTCCCGCTTCAGTTCCCACCAGTGGCGGTCGAGCGGCAAGTCGGCCCGGATCGTCGCCAGCATGCGGCTCAGGCGCGCCCGGTCCTCGTTCACGCGGAGCTTCTCGCGCAGCGACGCGCGCTCCACCTGGTCGAGGGACCCGTAGAGCTTCTCCATCGTCTGGAATTTCTGGATGAGCTGGGCCGCGGTCTTCTCCCCCACGCCGGGGACGCCGGGCACGTTGTCCGACGCGTCGCCCATCAGGCCGAGGAGATCGATCATCTCCTCGGGACCGACCCCGTAGCGCTCGCGCACGCCGTGGCGGTCGACCAGGGTGAGTTCGCCGCCGCGGCCGCGCGGGGAGAGAATCAAGATCCGGTCGGAGACGAGCTGGAAGAAATCCTTGTCGCTCGTCAGGAGCCACGCCATGGCGCCGTCTCGCTCGGCCTCCTTCGCCAGCGTGCCGATCAGGTCGTCCGCCTCCACTCCCTCCTGCTCCACGATCGGGAGGCCGAGGAACCGGAGCGCCTCCCGCACGCGCGGGATCTGCGCGGCGAGATCCTCAGGCATCGGCGGGCGATGCGCCTTGTAGTCGGTGTAGACGCGATGGCGGAAGGTCGGGGCGGCGGTGTCGAAGACGATGGCCACCCGGTCGGGCTTCCGTTGCTCCAGGACCGGAAGGAGAATCTGGAGCACGCCGAAAACGACGCTCGTCACCTCGCCCTTCGCCGTCCGGAGCGGATTCCGGATGAAGGCGAAATGCGACCGGTAGAGGAGCGCCGATCCGTCGACGAGAAGGAGCGACGCGCCCTTAGTGGCGGGGTCCGTAGAGCCCATGGCGTTTGATGTAGGCGAGAACCGGATCGGGGAGCCAGTAGCGCACCGAACGCTTCCGGCCGAGCCGGCGCCGGATTTCCGAGGCGGCGATTCCGATGCGAGGCGGCTTCAGGAAGACGACTCGACGGCGAACCGCCGCGTCGAGGCTTGGACGCTCCATCTCGCCCCGCGGTACCACCGCCAGCCGTGCGAGCGAGAGGATCCGGTCCGGATCGCGCCAGGTCCTGAATTCGTCGAGGCTGTCCTGCCCCATGACGAAATAGAGTTCCGCACGCTCTGCCTTCGCGAAGTGCTCGAGCGACTCGACCGTGTAGGTCACGCCGTCGTGGTCGGCCTCCAGCCGCGAGACGGCGAAGCGGGGATTGCCCCGCGCGGCCAGCCGAAGCATGGCGAGGCGGTGCTCCACCGGCGTGATGCTCCGGTCGCGTTTGTGCGCCGGTCGTCCCGCGGGGAGGAAGATGAGCCGGTCCAGACGGAGCCGCTCCACGGCCTCTTCCGCCATGAGCAGGTGCCCCATGTGGACGGGATCGAACGTGCCGCCGAAGATTCCCACGCGTCGCTTCACTTCGCTCCTCCGCCCACCTCGAGCGCCCGGCGCTGCTCGTCGATCTTGCGCTGCGTCTCGGCCCGCGCGAGTCCGGGCGGAACGAGGCGAAGCGTTTCCAGCGCGTCCCCGCGGCGGCCGCGTTTCACCAGCGTCTCGGCCAGCAGGAGCGCCGCGTCGGCCGCCCAGCGCGATTCGGGAAAGTCGGTGATGATTCCGCGAAGGTAGCGCTCGGCGGAATGGTACTCGCGCAGCCGCGTGTAGAGTCGTCCGTTCTTGAAGCGCTTCTCCGCCAGCCGGTCGCGGAGGGCCGCGATGCGCGAGGTCGCCTCCGCGGCGCGCGGGTGGTCGGCGTGCGCCCCCAGGAATTCCCGATAGCGCGCGATCGCGCGTTCCGTCTCCGTCTGGTCGAGCATGGCACCGTGCGACTGGAGATCGTCGCAGCGCGCCAGCAGGAAGCGAGCGTCGGCCTCATGGAGCGATGCGGGAAAGTCGCGGAGCAGCCGGTCGAACTGACCGGAGGCGAGCGCGAAGTCCTTCATGCGGAAGTAGGAATCGCCCAGATAGAAAAGCGCGTCGTCGGTCCGTTCGGTGCCGGGATAGGCCTCGACGTAAGCCTTGAGGTCGAGCGAGGCGTCGGCCCAGTTCGTTCCATCGTAGGCCTTCTTCCCCCGTTCGTAGTCGGCGATGCCGCCCGTATGCTCCTGGAGCGTCCCCCCGCAGCCGCCCGCCAGCATCGCCGCCGCGGCGAGAAGGGAGAACCCTCGAAGCCGGACACGAAGTCGCCTCATCGGGGCGCCGCGCCCTGGGCCGCGC
>JANOOP010000200.1:0-7611 GCA_031421415.1 Candidatus Eiseniibacteriota bacterium | reverse complement strand
ATGGTCGAGACGATCGTGGCTCTTCCGTTGCGAGCGGGGTGTACTTCTACGAGGTGCGTGCAGGGGCCTCAGCCAAACACCGGAGAATGGTGCTTCTCCGATAGGTCTGTCCGTGGCCGGCGCCAGCATCGGAGGCAGATGGCGAAATGAATGCGGACAACGTCGCCTACCGCCGCGATGACCTCTACGAGGAAATCTGGAAGGAGCCCGTTCGCACCGTCGCCAGGCGATACGGTGGCAAGGGCGGCGTGTGAAGAGAGTATTGAGCAAGCATTCGGCATCGGGCGATTCGTCCGTTACTTGGGATGGGAGTGATGAATCGGGCAAACAGGTCGCAGCCGGAGTCTACTTTGTCATGGTAAAGACCAGGAGCACGAGCCGGTCCGCTCGAGTTACTTGGTTGCGGTAACCCCGCTCCAACAATCAGTGGAAGAACATCGGGGGCCGACGCGCCGAGTTCGAACAGGGCTACCTTCGCGGAGTCAGATCCCCAACCGCGATATTCGGTGGCAGCTCCAAGGTGCAGGGAATCGGCCATGAGACATCCCGCCGCAGCAAAATTTGCGATCCGGACCGCCAAAGCCAGCCCCGAGTAGGCTCCGCCCCGCAAAGAAGAACCCCCTCGGGCCGAGCCCGAGGGGGCATCCGCCGCACGCCACGTGGGGGGTCAGGGCTTACAGGCGCGCGACGTTTTCTACCGATGCTTCAGTGCTGTTGCGTTTCCTCAGTTGTCCGATTCGATCCGACAGTCGGGGCGCCGGTTCGAATCGGGACTTCGCACTAGCCCAACACGAGGTAGATCGCGAGGGGCAGGGACGCAGCGGCCAGCGCCAATCTGCGAAGCATGAGGTCTCCTCCTGGGTCCGGGCACGTCCCCTGGTCTACGTACATGGCATCACGCGTGCCACCTTTGGGGATAAGTCGGGTGGCGTCGCAACTCACTGTCGATTGGTTTGTTAGGGCCAGGATTCAGGGGCTTGGGGAAGTGGCTGCCGTCCACGTGACGTCCGACGGCCGCACACTTCGTACGAAGGGGTACGGGTCGGGCTGTACCGATTGCGGCGCGGGGGCTGAAGCGAGGCTACGAAGCCGGCGGCTCCTCGAACGCCTCGACCGCTCTCAACAGCAGCTCCGCCACTTCCCGCGTCATCGCCTCGAACGCTTCGGGCTTCGGGAAGCGGACAGCGTTCCCAGCCGGTAGCGGGACGCCCCATTCGGCCAGCGGCGTGCCGAGCGCGCGGGTGAAGATGCCGGAGGGAGTGGCCCACGGCGAGGAGGGCCAGATCTCGGGCCCGGCCGAGCGCGACTTCGAGAGCGGGATGAGCGTCTGGATGGTCGGATGGTGGATGCCGATCCGATCCCACGGCATCGACTCCGCCATCTCGACGCGCGAACCCTGGGCGGCCGTGCGGATACGAGAGAGAATCTCCGGCCCCTCCATTCCCTCGGCGATTTCGAACGTCAGCCAGGCCACCGGGCGATCGGGGTGGCTGGCGCCGGGGCGGATCACCTGCCCATGCGGTTCGAAGAGCGCGCTCTTGAGGCGCGTCTCTCCGCTGCCGGCGGCCGCCTCGGGATCCTCAACCGTCTCCTCCAGGAATTCGAGGACGTCGCGATTCTCGGCCAGTTTCCGCAGCAGTTCGAAGTCGAGGGGCCGCGGCCCGTAGGCTTCGTCGCTCAGCGCGGCGACGATCTCGTCGCGGATCAGGTGAGGGCTCGTATCGCCGCCCCAGATCCCGATGACCACGCGCCCGCGGCCGCCGAGGTAGATCCGGCGCCGCTTCGGCGCCTTTGGGAGCACGCGGACCCAGAAGCCGACCGGCGAGGCGATCCGGGCCCTTCGCTCGCGTAGAAACGGGTCGAGGACCAGCGAGCCGTGCGCCGCGCCGGGCGCCACGACAACCGCCACGGTGCCGGGTTCGAGGCCCCCCGCCGCGACCACCGCCGTCAGCCCCGCGATCGTGGCCGCCAGGGCCAGCCGCTCCGATCCTTCCACCGCTGCGGGCATCACTGGGACCGTCTCGGCATGCCAGGTGGCGAAGAGCGTGAGCCTGGGGGCGACCCCCTCCGGAGGGAGGAGCGCAAAAATTGGCGCAGCGCCTTTATTTTCAACCAATTCCAGTCCAAGCGGCCCGGCCGCCGCGGCCAGCGCCTTCCGGGCGGCCTCGGCCGAAAGTTGCGGGAGCGTCTCCCTCGCGAGCGACATAAGTCCCTGAAATTGAGACAGATGCACTTCGGGGCTCATCGCGATCTGATCGAGACGGACGAAATTCGGCACCAGTCCCTCCGTAAGTGGGCGCAGCGGCCGATACTAACCGATCCATGCCGTTGAAAAATCGTGATTTGAATCTTGACGACCCGGCGAGTCGGGCGGACGATACGAAGAGCGACGCCTCGCGCTCGCTGCGGAGCGTTTCCGTTACGTTCCACGTGTGGAGGGGAGGAACCGGGACATGGAAGGCAAGTTTCCTGAGTGCCGGAAGTGCAGTGCGGGCGTGCTGATTCCCCTTTCGGACTACGGCCGGGAGGGCGCTCCGATCACCTACAAAGCCTGGGTCTGCACCAACCCGACGTGCGGCTATAATGTGCGCATCGATAACGGGGAGATCAGCCTGGGGCGGGCAATCCAGCAGTCGACCACCAAGTAGCGCCCTCCGCTAGCGAGGCCACTCGCAGTCTCGCTTCAGTATTCTTGTGCCCATGGCGCCGGCTGCGGGCGCGGCCCGAGCGGCCGCCCTGGGCTGGCGCTTCGCGCTTTCACGGAAACCGCCGTGAGAAATCCTGTTCGGTCTCCCGTGAGGAATCCCGAGAGGAATCCCATGATCCGAGCCGTCATCTTCGATCTCGATAACACGCTCACCGATTTCATGAAGATGAAGCGGGCCTCCATCGACGCCGCCGTCGACGGCATGCTCGACGCCGGCCTTCCGCTCGCGCGCGAGGAAGTCTCCAAGAAGATCTATCAGGTCTACGACCGCGAGGGGATCGAGTACCAGCAGGTCTTCGACCGCTTCCTGCAAGAAGAGCTGGGGCGCGTCGACTACAAGGTGCTCACGAGCGCGGTGGTCGCCTACCGGCGGGCGCGCGATTCCTACCTGGTTCTCTATCCCCACGTGAACTACACACTTCTCGAACTCATGAAGCGCGGTCTGAAGCTGGCGGTCGTCTCCGACGCGCCGCGGCTCCAGGCGTGGATGCGCCTGGCGCAATTGCAGCTTCAGCATCTCTTCGATCCGGTCGTCGCGTTCGAGGACACCGGCGAGCGGAAGCCGAGCCCGAAACCGTTCCAGCGCGCCATCGAGCTGCTTCGGGTCGCGCCGGAGGAGACGATCATGATCGGCGACTGGCCCGAGCGCGACGTCGTCGGCGCGAAGGGGCTGGGCATCCGCACCGCGTTCGCCCGCTACGGGGACACCTTCGGCACGATTCATTCGGGCGCCGACTGGGACCTGAACGACGTGATCGAATTGATCGCCATCGTGGACGAGATGAACAAGGCGGGGCAGCCGGGAGCGGAGGGAGCCGCGTGGTCTCGGTAGGCGTCGACATCGTGGAGGTGGAGCGAATCGCCCGCGCCATCGACCAGTTCGGCGCGCGATTCCTGGACAAGATCTTCACCCCCGCCGAGATTGCCTACTGTCGCGGCAAGGCGCGGGAGGCCTCCTCCTTTGCCGTTCGTTTCGCCGCGAAGGAGGCCTTCGCCAAGGCACTGAAGGTCGGAAAGGCGTCCGTCTGGCGGGAGGTCGAGATCGCCCGCGGCGAGGAGGCCCCGAGGCCGGTCGTGCTCCTGCACGGCTCCGCGCGCGAGATGGTCGGCGCGCGCCGGGTCGACGTCTCGCTCTCCCACACGGCCGCGTACGCCGTCGCGGTCGTCATCGTGGACGACTCGGACGGCTGATTATCCCTCCCGCCATGAGACTGCCGCCGTTTCAGCAACGCATCGTCACCGCCGAGGAGATGGCCGCGCTCGACCGCGCCACGATCCAGGGCGCGTGGGGCCGCGCCGCCGTTCCGTCGCTGAAGTTGATGGAGCGTGCGGGGGCCGAGACAGCGAAGGCGATCTTCTCCTGGTGGCGCGATCGGGACGACGAGACGCCCTCGGCCGGGCCCGCGCCCGCGGCGGCGCCGAAGCGCGCGGGCGCCGTCGCCGGCGCGGCTGCGGCGGTTCGTCGCTTCACGGGCGGCGGCTCGGTGGTGATTCTCTGCGGCCGAGGCAACAACGGCGGCGACGGATTCGTGGTCGCGCGCCACCTGAAGTCGGCGGGATTCGGAGTGCGCCTGCTGGTCGCGGCGTCGGAGGGAGATCTTTCCACCGACGCGAGCGTGAGCCACCAGGCCTGCGAAAAGGCGCGCATCCCGGTCACGTTTCTGCCGGAGCCGCGCGCCTGGGGCGAGGGGAGCGAAGCCGACGACGCGGCCGGCTCGGCCTCGTTCCTCGTCGACGCGCTCCTTGGCACCGGAAGCAAGGGAGCGCCGCGCGGCGCCATCGCGGCCGCCATCGAGTGCGCGCTCCGCTCCGAGAAGCCGATCGTCGCGATCGACATCCCCTCCGGCGTGAACGCCACCACCGGGCACGCGGAGACTCCCTGCATCCGGGCGGAGGTGACCGTCACGCTCGCGCTGCCGAAGGCGGGGCTCGTCATCGAGCCGGGGCGCGAGCACGCGGGCCGCCTGATCGTCGCCGACATCGGCATTCCCCGCGAGCTGATCGCGGGGCAGCGACCCAGCCATCTCCTCACGAGCGGGGAGTGGGCGCGGCCGCTCCTTCCACAGCGCCCTGCCGACGCGCACAAGGGAACCGTCGGCCGCGTCCTCTTCGTCGGTGGAAGCGCCGGCATGATGGGCGCGGTGGCGCTTGCCACCGAGTCGGCCTATCGCGCCGGCGCGGGATACGTCGTGGCATGCGTGCCGCACTCCTGCGTCGACGTGCTGGAATCGCGCGTGCCCGAGGTGGTGAAGCGAGGGGTCGCCGAGACGGCGGCCCGCACGCTCGCCGCCGGCGCGGTGGACGCCATCCTGGCCGAGGCGATGCGCGCCGACGTGGTCGTCCTCGGTCCCGGCATGTCGCGCCATCCGGAGAGCGAAACGCTGGCGCGCGCCCTGCTGGAACTCCTGGACGGTCCGCTGATCCTCGACGCCGATGGATTGAACGCCTTCGAGGGGCATCCGATTCGTCGCGCGCGCGGTCCCCTGATCGTCACGCCGCACTACGGCGAGGCGGCGAGGCTGAGCGGCAAGTCGATCGCCGACGTGGCGCGCGACCCGGCCGCGTGGGCGCGGAAGTTCGCCGCCGATTCCGGCGCGATCGTCTGCCTGAAGAGCGTTCCGATGATGACCGTCGTCCCCGGCGAACCGATCCTCGTGAACGCGAGCGGAAATCCCGGCATGGCGACCGCCGGCGCGGGCGACGTCCTGAGCGGAACGATCGCGGGGCTCCTGGCGCAGGGAATGGACCCACCCGAGGCGGCGGCCGTCGGCTGCTACGTGCACGGATTGGCGGGAGACGTGGCCGTGCGGCAAATGGGCCGCCGCGGCCTGATGGCGGGGGACATCCGCGATGCGATTCCCGCCGCGCTGCTGGCCCTGGAGAGTGGAGCGCTCGATGAGTCCGAATAAACCGGGCGGCCCGCGCGATCCGCTGGGCCATCCCGAGAACGACCCCGACCGTCGCATTGGCGGCGGCACCAGCAAGGGCGCTGCCGCCGCGCGGCGCCGCGCGGTGCGGATCGCGGTCTGCCACGAGTTGATCCGGGCGGGAAAGGTGCTCGACCGCCGCGGCATGGTGGTGGCCACCGAGGGAAACTTGAGCGCGCGGTTTTACGTTTCCTCGGTCGTCATCACGCGTCGCGGACGGCGAAAAGGCGAGCTGACGCCGCGCGATTTCGTGGATATCGCCCTGGTCGAGCCGGAAGATTCTCCCTCGCGGGAGGCTGCCTCGACCGAGCATCGCGTCCACCTCGCGGCCTACGGCTCGCGCGACGACGTGGAGGCGGTGGTCCACGCGCATCCGATGGCGCTCACGGCGTTCGGACTCCGTGGGGAGCTGCCGAACTTCGCGGCCTTCGACGAGGCGCGCGCCTTCATCGGGCCGATCGCGCTGGTGCCGTACCACCCCTCGGGGAGCGAGGCGCTGGCGAACGCCGTGGGCCTGGCGCTGATGGGTGAGGGGTCGGCGCGGAGGACGGTCATTCCCGGGATTCCGGTCGTGGCGCCGCTCGGCGCGCCGAATCTGATTCTCATGCGAAACCACGGCGCCCTGACCGTGGGCGACACGGTCGACCAGGCGCTCTCGCGCCTGGAGATCGCCGAGCACCTGGCGTCGACGCTGCTGCTTTCGGAGCGGACGAAGCTCTAGCGGCGGGGGGCGGTGCCGCCGCTAGTAGCCTCGCTCCACGATCGTGAAGTCGGCGACCGGGCCCGCCTCGGAGAGAACCAGCGCGTACTCGCCTGGCTGGAGCGACTTCTTCGGCCTCGCCTCCCAGAGTCCGTCCGAGACTTCGGTCACCTCGAGCTCCGAGCCGCGCTTGAACAGCGTCGGACCCTTGCCGATCTGGACCGTGGTGCGTCGGGTCTCGTCCTTCACCTCGAACTGGGCGAGTTGAACGCGTCGGGCCGTTCCCTCGTCGGCCGCGAAGCGGAATCTCGGGCGCGCGACGGAGATCCTCCGCTCGCTGGCCGCGCCCGCGAGGATGAAAAAGGTCTTCGGTCCTCCCAGGTCGGCCTTGAGGCGAGCGGTGGCCGTGGTGCCGCCGCCAGGTCCTTCGACGGATCCGGTCATCAGCTTGACGGCGGCCCACGAAGTGCCGTCGTAAAAGACGACGTCGTGGAGGACGGGAGTCTCTTCATCCGCATTCGAGTCCGCACGGGCCTGCGAGTAGCCCAAGGCCAGCGCCAGGACGAGGAAGAACCGCGCGGCCGATCCGAATTTACGAATTGCTTCCTGCATCTTCGTTCTCCGATCGCGTTGTATTTCGCCACCGAAATCGTCTGCCAACTTCGCCCCGCCACCACGGCGACACCGATCCGCCAAAGGCAGCACAGGGCGTGCCACATCCTACTCCCCGATGATCTTGATCAGCACCCGCTTCGCCCGCTTCCCGTCGAATTCCCCGTAAAAGATTTGTTCCCACGGTCCGAAGTCCAACTTCCCATCCGTGACCGCCACCACGACCTCCCGCCCCATGATCTGGCGTTTGTGGTGGGCGTCGGCATTGTCCTCGCCGGTGCGGTTGTGGTGATAGCGAACGGGGCTGGCGTCGAACGGGGCCAGCTGCTCCAGCCACCGCTTGTAGTCCTCATGGAGCCCCGGCTCGTCGTCGTTGATGAAGACACTCGCCGTGATGTGCATGGCGTTCACCAGGCAAAGTCCCTCCCGCACGCCGCTCTCGCGGAGGGCGCTCTCCACCTGGGGGGTGACGTTCACGAAGTCCATCCTCGCCGGAACATTCAACGTCAGGGTCTTCCGAAAGTGCTTCATGGCGTCACTCCAGCGGAGAGCGCCGCTGCGCCGCGGTTCGGCGGCGAGCCAGCGCCTCCTGCATGAGGTCGAGCGTGGAGATGGTCCTCTGGCACCACGAGACCGTGGCCTCGGACTGCTCCTCCACGTACTCC
>JANOOP010000199.1:0-1910 GCA_031421415.1 Candidatus Eiseniibacteriota bacterium | reverse complement strand
GTCGCGGCTACCGCTGAAGCGGGCTCCGCCCACCACGGCGGAGAAGCGAACCTGAAGCTCCCGGATCTCAAGACGGTGACGTTTGCCGGCGGGATCGACGGACACACGCTCCTCCTCTTCGGACTCGTGGTCTGTGTCCTGGGATTGCTCTTCGGGATCACGACCTACGGGCAGCTCAGGAATCTCCCCGTCCACAAGTCGATGCTGGAGATCTCGGAGCTGATCTACGAGACCTGCAAGACCTACCTCTACCAGCAGGGCAAGTTCCTGGCCGTCCTCTGGTTGTTCATCGGGTCCATCGTCCTCATCTATTTCGGCTGGCTGGCCGTGAGCGGTGTGGATGCCGCGGGAAACATCCAGCGCGGCTTCCCGGCGCCCAAGGTGGCGATCATCCTCTTCTTCAGCCTCGTCGGCATGGCGGGCAGCTACGCCGTGGCGTGGTTCGGCATCCGGATCAACACCTTCGCGAACTCCCGGACCGCCTTCGCCTCGCTCTCGGGGAAGCCGTTCTCCTGCTACGCGATTCCGCTGAAGGCCGGCATGAGCATCGGCATGGCGCTCATCTCCGTCGAGCTCCTCATCATGCTCATCATCCTCCTCTTCATTCCGGGGGACATGGCGGGACCTTGCTTCATCGGCTTCGCCATCGGTGAGTCGCTGGGCGCCGCGGCGCTCCGTATCGCCGGCGGTATCTTCACAAAGATCGCCGATATCGGCGCGGATCTCATGAAGATCGTCTTCAAGATCAAGGAAGACGACGTGCGGAACCCCGGCGTGATCGCCGACTGCGTGGGCGACAACGCGGGCGACTCGGTCGGCCCTTCGGCCGACGGCTTCGAGACCTACGGCGTCACCGGCGTCGCACTCATCACCTTCATCCTCCTGGCGGTCGCCAGCCCGATCGTCCAGGTCCAGCTCCTGGTCTGGATCTTCGCCATGCGCGTCATGATGGTTTTGGCCAGCGGCGGCTCCTACCTCATCAACGAAGCGATGTCGAAGTCGCAGTACGAACACGTCGACAAGATGGACTTCGAGGCGCCGCTGACGCGCCTGGTGTGGCTCACGTCGTTCGTCTCCGTCGCGCTCACCTACGTCGCGTCCTATCTCCTGATCAAGGAGTTGGGCGACGGGTCGCTCTGGTGGAAGCTCTCGACCGTCATCACCTGTGGCACCCTCGCGGGCGCGGTGATTCCAGAGCTGGTGAAGATCTTCACGTCCACGAAGTCGAGTCACGTGGCGGAAGTCGTGACCTGTTCGCGAGAGGGCGGGGCGTCGCTCAACATTCTGTCGGGCCTCGTGGCCGGCAACTTCAGCGCCTACTGGCTCGGCATCGTCATCATGATCCTCATGGCCCTCGCGTACGGAGTCAGCACGATGGGGCTCGGGTCGCTCATGATCGCCCCGGCCGTCTTCGCGTTCGGACTCGTGGCGTTCGGGTTCCTCGGCATGGGCCCCGTGACGATCGCGGTCGACTCGTACGGACCAGTGACGGACAACGCCCAGTCGGTCTACGAGCTCTCGATGATCGAGTCGATTCCGGACATCAAGCAAGAGCTCAAAGCGTCGCACGGCTTCGACGTCGACTTCGCCAGGGCGAAGCACAATCTCGAGGAAAACGACGGAGCCGGGAACACGTTCAAGGCGACCGCGAAGCCGGTGCTGATCGGCACGGCGGTCGTGGGCGCCACCACCATGATCTTCTCGATCATCGTGGCGCTGACCGAGGGCCTCAAGCCCGAGTACGTCACCAAGCTCTCGCTCCTCCATGCGCCCTTCTTTCTCGGGCTCCTGGCGGGCGGCTCCATGATCTATTGGTTCACCGGCGCTTCCGTGCAGGCGGTGACCGCGGGCGCCTACAGCGCGGTCGAGTTCATCAAGAAGAACATCAAACTCGAGAACACGAACCGAGC
>JANOOP010000198.1:0-2106 GCA_031421415.1 Candidatus Eiseniibacteriota bacterium | reverse complement strand
CCACGGTGACCGAACCAGGTCCCATGGCCGCGATGTCGGCCGCGGCGGTCTCGGCGTTCAGGGCAACGAGCAGGTCGTTCGCCTTCTGACGGGCGAGGTAGCCCTTCTCGTTCACGCGGATCGTGAACCAGGTGGGGAGGCCGGCGATGTTCGAGGGGAAGAGATTCTTCCCGCCTACCGGAACCCCCATCTGGAAGATGGAGCGGAGGAGCGTCGTGTTGGCGGTCTGGCTCCCCGAGCCGTTGACCGTCGCCACGTGCACGTTGAACTCGTTGACCCGATGTGGAGTCGGCGCGTTCAAAGAGGAAACCCTTTCGTGAATGGCCGCGTCGGAAGAGGAGACGGAATCGCCCCTGGGGCTGGCCGCCGATTCTAGGGCCCCGTGGCGGCCCGGTCCAGGGGAACCCAGGCGCGCCCGCCCTCGGACACGTAATGGGGCGCGCCCCGTGAACTTAGACGCACGCGACGCGGTCCCGATTCGACCGCCCTGGCGGGGGAAGCGCTTGACGCCCGGCACGTCGCATCGAACAATGAAAGGATGACGCGAACGATGCTACCGGAAGTCTACCTTTCGCTGGACGACGCCCAACTGGCCCGGCGGATTACCGAGGCGAAGCACGTCCTGGGGACGCGGCTGGTCATTCTCGGCCACCACTACCAGCGCGACGACATCATCCAGCACGCCGACATCACCGGCGATTCGTACAAGCTGGCGCGCCTGGGCGCCGAGCGGACCGACGCGGATTATCTGGTCTTCTGCGGGGTCCACTTCATGGCGGAGAGCGCGGACATTCTGCGCGCGCCACACCAGATCGTCATCCTTCCCGACCTGAACGCCGGCTGTTCCATGGCCGACATGGCACAGACGGACGACGTCCACGAGGCGGGCGCGACGCTCGAACGGCTCGGGCTCCACTCCGTCACGCCCGTGACCTACATGAATTCGACCGCCGAGTTGAAGGCCTTCTGCGGCGAGCGCGGGGGGGCCGTCTGCACGTCGTCGAATTGCCGCGCCATCTTCGAGTGGTCCTTCGCCCAGCGCGAGAAGGTCTTCTTCTTCCCCGACGAGCACCTGGGACGGAACACCGCCATCGCGATGGGGATTCCGGAAGCGGAGATCGCGGTCTGGGATCCGGCGAAGCCGCGGGGAGGCCTTTCAGAGGAGGCGCTCCGCGGGGCCCGCGTGATCGTTTGGAAGGGGTGCTGCTCGGTTCACACGAAGTTCACGCTCCGGCACGTGCACGACCGGAAGGCCGAGGACCCGGAGTTCAAGATTCTCGTCCATCCGGAGGTGCCGCACGAGGTCGTGGCGTCCGCCGACGCGGTCGGATCGACGGAGTTCATCATCCGCACCCTCCGCGAGGCCCCGGCCGGCTCCAAGTGGGCCGTGGGGACCGAGTATCATCTCGTGAGCCGGCTTTCCAAGCAGATGCCCGAGAAGCAGATCGTGATCCTCTCGAAAGACTTTTGCGTCTGCGCTACCATGTACCGAATTTCGCCGCAGAACCTCCTCTGGGCTCTGGAGAGCCTGGTGCGAGGCGAGGTCGTCAACCCTATCCGCGTCCCGGAAACGACGAAGAAGTGGGCGAGGGTCGCGCTCGACCGAATGCTCCAGGTCCACTGACGGACCGGGCGCGGTCGCGGAGGAACGAATGGCGTACGAGATCGTAAAGGACATCTGCGAAGGAGAATCGTCCTGCGTCGATGTTTGTCCCGTGGATTGCATCAAGAAGGCCGACGGCCTGAACGCGAAAGGGATGAAATGGTTGTTCATCGTCGCGGAGGATTGCGTTTCCTGCAACGCGTGCCTCGAGGCCTGTCCGATCGAAGGGGCCATCCTGCCCGACTAGGCCGCGCCCCGCGCACGACGCCGTCCAACGGAGCCCGGCCCTGAGACTGATCCGTTTCCTCATCGCGCTCGTCCGGTACCGCGACGTCGCCTATGCCCGGCGGCTCTGGCGGCGATCGCGCGAAAATCTCGCTCTCGTCCTGGGATCGATTGGATCTACCATTTGGCGCTGCCCGACGTGGTGGACGGGTGGCCTCCTCCTCCTCAAGACCCCCAACGACGATTACAATCGCTACGAGAACCGTCTCAATCCGCAC
>JANOOP010000197.1:0-8788 GCA_031421415.1 Candidatus Eiseniibacteriota bacterium | reverse complement strand
CCGCGGGAACGCGCGCGATCTGAAGCCCACCCGCTGCCGCGGCGATCGCCACGTACGCGCTATCCCGCGAGTTTGGAATCCACGCGAGATCGCGCGCGTAGGGCGCGCCCCATGACGCCGAGAGCGGAGTCGCCGATCGAGGCGTGAACGCGACCGTCGCGGGCGTTCCCCCGCCGAGCGCGACGTCGGCGACGGCGAGTCCCGCCGATCCGTCGGCCACGACGAGCACGGCACCGGCGCCTCCACCGCGGAGTTCCAGGTCCAGGGCGTTTCCAGGGGTGTTCCACGTGCCGGAGATGACGGGGAGGCCGGAGAGCGAGTCGACCGCGGCCGTGACGTCGATCGCCACCACTCCTGCGCCCGTTCCGGCGACCGTGGCGAGCGGGTCGAACGACGCGGAAACCGGCGCTGAGCCGGTGTCGGCATCGGCGACGAACGCGACCACGCGCCCCGAGGCGGCCCGCGTCCACGCGACATCGGTGGCGAAGCCAGCGAGCGGAATCGTGCGGAGAATGCGGTCGTCCACGCCGTTCAGATCGAAATCGAAGAAATCTTCCCAGGAGCCGAAGAGCGGATCTTCGATCACGCGAAGGTCGAGCAGCATGAGGCCGGCGCGGCCGGCGGCGAGAAGGCCGAGATCGAGCGTCTCTCCGCTGGCCGCGACGAAGCCCGGCACCACCGCGAGCGAGGCGGCGAAGGAGGGAATCCGTATCGTGCCGATGAGGCGGTCGTCGCCGCCGTCGGCGTCCGCGTCGGTCAGTCCTATCGAGTCGGTCGACGTCGCGCGCATGACTTCGATGCCCCCCAATCCTTCCGGCACGAGCCAGGCTCCGCGCGCGGGAAGGATCGCGGCGCCATCCCGTCCGGTGGCGCCCTGGTCGAGCGGCACGAGACCGACAGGGCGAAGCGCCATCGGAAGTGAATCGGGAAGCGCCGTCTCCACGATGGCGAAGGCGGTCGCGGTCGATATCCCCGCTGTGCTCGTCAGGCTCACCTGGAACGAGTTCGCGTTGCCCGCCCACGCGTTCCCGGCGAGCGTGCCGTTCACGTTCAGAGGCGCGGTGCCTCCCCCCGGAACGAGAAGCGTCGCGGGCGCGGAGCCTCCCGGGAAGAGCGCCCCGACATTGTTCGGATCGGGATTCGTCTTCCCGGCCGTCACGACGACGGTCTCGGGCCCTCCGGCGCCGCTTCGAACCGTGAAGGCGGCGATTCCCGAGGATCCCGCTATCCCCGACCAAGTGGGGCTGACGGGCCAGATCTCGGGCCTCCCGCCGGTGGCCGCGATGATCGAGGCGGTCGTCTTCGCGGCAAGGCTTCCGCCATTGGCATAAAGGACGGACACCGAAACGCTGCCGAGGCCGAGAGACGCCGCCGGCACGCCGACCGAGAGAGGAATGCGCGAGATGGCTCCGGCCTGGAGGAAGAGCGTCCCGGAGGAAGGCGTCACGGTTGCCAGGAATCCGCCCGAGCTGGCCGCGCTCCATTCCAGCGACGCGGCAGCGCCCTCCGCGCGAATGACGAGTTCCAGCGCGGCCGCGTTGCCCGGAGCGATCGTCGCGCTGGGGAACCACGCCGCGATGGGCCGTTGCGGAATCCAGTCTGTGGCGCGCGCGGCCGCCGGAGACAGCGGCCCGAACGAGAGCGCCACCGCGGCCCATGCTGCGACCGCCACTAGCGCCTGGCACGCGCGGAGTCCCGAAATGAAACGGGGGCCGGCGGTACGCGCCGGCCCCCCGAAACGAGAAAGCATCACGAGGTCATTTGAGGATCGTGACGTTCGCCGTGGACTCCCACGATCCCGCCTTGATCCTCGCGTAGTAACGGCCCGAGGAGACTCCGACTCCGCGATCGCTCTTGCCGTCCCAGATCGCCGTGTGCGGACCGGCGGCCTGGAAGCCGTTCACGAGCGTGCGAATCATGCGGCCGCTCACGTCGTAGATTCGCATCGAGACCTGTGCGCCCGATCCGGCGCTCCGCGGAATCGCGTACATGAACTTCGCCGTCGGATTCGCCGGGTTCGGCCCCGAGTTCGCGAAGTAGAACTGATTCGGATCGAGGTCACGCCCCGTCCGGCCGGCCAGAGCCACCGTCGGCGTCACCGTCGCGGTCCAGACGTAGGTCTGCCCCGTCCGCAGTTGCGGAGGAGCCGTCGGTGCGAACGCCGAGGAAGTGATGTCGGAGATGAGAATCTTGTAGGTCCGCGGCGCCTTGCTGTTCGAGTTCGCCGACGGCGGCGGCACCACATACGTGACACGCGGGTTCAGGCCCGAGAAGTCATCGTTCGCGGCCACCAGATCGCCGTTATTGTCGAACAGGAACATGACCAGGTCCATGTTGTTGTTGCCGTCCTGCCCCGTCGCCGCGGCGCTGGCGTTGATCAGGTCGCCCGGCTTCGCCTGGACCGAGAAGTAGTCCTGGTCGCCGGCCGGAGAGTAGGTACCCGGGCGCGACGCGACGGGCGTGGTCATCGGCTTGGCCTCGTTGAGGCGGCCGTTCGGCTCGTCGGCGTCCTCGTTGAATCCGACGATCGTCACGTTGGAGGTGAGGCTACGATTGCCGTTCTTGTCGATCGCCTGCGTGGCCCAGATCGTCGGAACGGTGCTCGACGGGAGCGGCTCATAGTGGAAGGTCGCCGTCCCGGCCCCAGCGGTGTCCTTGACCGCGTACGAGAAGTTGGCGCCAGCAACGATGCCGCGCGAGACCAGCTCCGTGCGGTCGAGGGAGTTCGCCGGCATTGCGAACCCATCGGCGCGGGTGTTGGTCGGCGCGACCCGGTAGGAGAACTCCATCTGCGTGGCGCGCCTGTTTCCGCCGAACGAGGCGGGATTCACGATCGGCACTTCGCTCTCCGGCACCTGGCAGGTCATGCCGATCGCGTAGTTGCGATCGATGGCGAGCGTCACGGCACCGGCGAGGCTGATGCTGTAGCTATTGGCGAAAAGCCCCTTGTCGAGCTGGGTGAAGTCCATGCGGATGAACGGGAAATTGTTCGGGAATCCCGGCGTCGACTGCGAGGGGAACTGGAGCACCCAGAAGAAGGTCTTCCCCGCGTCGCTCACCGCCAGATTCAGCGGAACCGTGTTGATCCCGTTCGGATTGCCGTTGAACGGCGTCTGGACGAAGAGCGGGCTCGCGATGTCGGGGCCGCCGGTCGCCGGATTCATCGGGCAGAGCCGCGCGCTCAGGAAGGGCGCCGGAATGCCGTTGAACGTGAACGAGGGGAACTGGATGTTCGAGATCGTGTAGGGCGGATCGAACGGCGGATCGAAACGAACCGCCAGGTAGCCCGTGTTCCGGAAGGTCACGAAGTTCTCGAACGAGCCGTGCTGCGCCATGAGGACGCGACCCGGATAGGTATTCGTCTGGAATGCGATGCCGCCGCTGTTCGCGCCGGCCGAGACCGCGACCGCCGTGAAGTCGCCCGGAGGATCGGTGAAACCGTTCGACCCTTCCGCCGCGCCGTTCCAGAATTCCGGCTCGTAGCCGATGTCGAGGCCGTTGTAGACGCCGCCGATGTTCGCGTCGGCAGCCGTCGTGTTGACGCCGTCGAGCGGGACGATGCGGACGGCGTAGCTCCCGGGCGGTAGTCCGCGAATCGAGTAGTCGCCCTGCCCGTTCCGGAGCGTGTATTCACCCGAAATGTTGCTGATGGAGTTCGCCGCGGTCGGGGCTGCGAGGTTGATTGCCTCGACATGCGCGCCGAAGATGGCCGAGCCGTTGAAGCCGTTCAGCACCGTGCCGCTGATCACGCCGGTCGTCGCGCGGAAATCGACGCCGCCGACCGAGAGACCGCGCGCCGCGGACTCGGCATAGACGTCCGAAAGCCCGGCGCGGTCGTCGAGTTCCAGCGACCGCTGCGACGTGTTGTTCGCGATGAACGGAATCATCGTCGTGCCCGCCACCGACGTGTGATCGAGGCCGAAGTAATGCCCGTACTCGTGCGCGATGACGGACTGGAGGTCGACGCTCGACTGCCCCGCCGGCGCCGCGGTCAGCGCCGGGAACGACGTGGAGCAGAAGAAGTCGCGGTCGTTGAAGACCATGTCGGCGTCCAGCGTCTGCCCGTCGACAAGATTGACGATGGAGCGAACGAACGCGATGACGCCGCCGCCCGGGGCGAAGCTGACGCCCGGACCGTCGAAGTACATGCTGTTCTGTCCGTCGAACTCGAGATCGGGCAGCGTCTCGGGCGCCCCCCACTGATGGACGTCCGCGGTGAAATAGCAGGTATTGATATCCACCCACGACTGAGCGGAGGCCTGAACGACCGACAACGCCGTCGCGGGAAGGATGTCGAGGTTGGTCGGATTGACCGCGCTCTTGAGCGGAAGATCGGTGTCGAGCCAGTGCGCCTGGACGACCGGGCTCGCCGCGTTAATCTGGCGTCCCAGTCGGATGTAGGCCGCGGCCGGATCGGCGCTCGCCATGGCGAACGCGCCGACGAGGAGCGCGGCGACGATGAAGCGGAATCGATTCGTCTTCATGGTGCTCGCCCTCCCTTACTTGTCGGTGGGTTCGACCTGCACCTTGCCGGCTTCATTGAGCTCGGTGCGCAGGCCGTCGAGGAATGCTTGAAGCGGCTGCGCCATGCCGGCGTCCGCCTCGCTCGTCTTGCCGCCCGGAGCGACGAGAACCAGCCCGTCGATCTCGTTGCGGACGTGCTTCTGGCCCTGCTCATCCGCCGTCACGGAGTACTTGCCCTGCTGGAGCCCCATGACCCACGGATAGCCGGCGGCGTCCTTCCGCGTCAGAAAGAGGACGACCTCCTCGCCCTTCCGGAAGACCGGCGTGCCGGGGACGATCGACGCGATCTTGTCGACGGTTCCGCCCAGCTGCCGGATGGTGATCACGTCGTCCTTCTTCGGGCCCTTCACGGGCTCGAGGACGCGCAACGTGATGTAGGTGAAGATTTCCTTGTTGGATTCGTAGCGGGCGGATTCATCTTCGACGCGGGCGAGCACGATGGCATCGGACTTCTTGGCGAGATCTCTGAGGGACATCTTTTCGACCGTGGTGGCCGCCGCGTAGCTCGCGGTGATCATCGCGAGCGCGGCAATTGCCAGCACGACCGTTCGACGGACGCGATTCATCGCCAGTTTCTCCTTGAGGTGCGTCGTCATTTCGGCGGACCGAGTTCCTTACGGGGCCGCCCGATGGCTTGCGTGGCGTGAATGGAAAGCAGAGGTCGTCGTAGGCTCGGTTCTCACCCCCCTTGGTGGCCGATTGGCCGGGACTTTGGATGAACCGTATCGGAGCAACTCGCCCCTGAGGAAGTGCGCGATCCGACCCAGAATCACCGCTGGATCGGTGCAAGGGTGGAACTATATCAAATTATGGCAGTTATGTCAACGCGGTTCGACGGCGGTGGCGCTCACGGACCGCGTGAGGCGGCGATCGCAGGTCCCAGACGAGGCCGACCCACGAGAGCCCGATCAGGCCGTAGTAGGTCAGATCGATCTCCCACCAGTAGAAGCCCTGGCGCGTGGAGCCGGGATAGTAGTGGTGATTGTTGTGCCATCCCTCGCCGAGCGTCAGGAGCGCGAGGAACCAGTTGTTGCGGCTGTCGTCGGTCGTCTCGTAGCGGCGCCCTCCGATGACGTGGGCGACGGAATTGATGGTGTAGACCGCGTGGTAGAGCACGATCGTGGAGATCAGGAATCCCCAGACGAACATCTGCCAGCCGTTCGTACCGAGCCCCGGGGCCACCGCTTCGAGCAGCGCGCCAAGCGCATACGTGGAGAACGCGAGGAGCGCCGGCACGATGTAGTGGTGCCGGTCGAGGAAGACGAGCTCGGGGAAGCGCGTGAGATCTCGAACCGCGCGGAAATTGGTCACCGCGTTCTCGCGCGTCATGAACCAGCCCATGTGGCTCCAGAAGAACCCGATCTGGCGCGGCGAGTGAACGTCTCCTTCCTCGTCCGAATGGCGGTGATGATGGCGATGATGCGCCGCCCACCAGAGCGGGCCTCGCTGCACGCAGGCGTTCCCCATCACGGCGCCCACGAACTGGAACGCGCGCGACGTGCGGAACGTGCGATGCGAGAAGTACCGGTGGTAGAAAGCCGTGACGGCGAACATCCGGGTGAGGTAGAGGGCGGCGGCCACGGCGACGGCCACCGGGCTCCAACCGACCCCGATGACGGCGAGGCATCCGAGATGAAGTCCGACGTAGGGTACGAGTCCGATCCAGTCGATGGTGCGGCGGGCGGCTAGAGTGGCCATGATGCGACCTCGAGGTGCGTTGTCACGATGCCTTGTATGGCGAGAACCTCCACGGGATTCTGGAGAGCTTCCGTCGTCAGGTAGCCCATGCCCAAGCCGCGTCCCGTTCCCGGCTCGAGTACGGTGCTGGTGATGAACCCGGAAGAGACCCCTCCGGCCCTGAGTTCGGTGCCCCGCGGCAGAATTCCCGCCTGGCCGGGGTAGCGGAACCCGATCCGATGACGCCGGACCGCTCCGCGATGCGTGGTGCGGGCCACGACCTCCTGGCCCACGAAACAGCCTTTATCGAGCGAGATCGCCTGCGGGAGCGAAAGCTCCGTGGCGATCCGGTCCTGATCGAAATCGACGCCGGCGCGTGGGATTCCCGCCGCGATTCTCCACACCTCCCCCACATCGGGCGGGACCGCCGACGCCGGCAGACCCGCCACGCTCCCCGGCTTCTCCGCTCCAGCCGGCAGCAGGAGAAACGTGGCCGGATCGGCTTCGATCGTCTCGCCGCCCGGGAGCACCGCCGCCCACTCTCGCGCCACCCTGCTCCGGTCCCGACCGGCGACGCCGTAGAGGCGAGGCATTCCCTTCGGCCCCGCGAATGCGACGTCCTCCATGACCCGAAGCCGGTCGAGGTGGGGCAGGAGCGCCTCCCGTCCCCCCGGCTCCACGAAGAGTGTGGCGCCCTCCCCCTCCCGGTCCAGGACCGCCCACGCCAGCGCCAGGGGCCGCCCCCTCTCAGACAGAAAGAGGGTCGGCTTGGCGGCGTCGGGTCGGAGGGTTGCTACATCTTGTGTCCCAACACCTTGCAGGAACTCACGGGCATCGGGCCCGGTGAACCTCAGGACCGCCCAGTCCTGGAAATCGAGGAGAAACGCGGGTCGTTCCATGCGGGCGGAGAATAGCACCCCGGAAGGCTCCTTGACGCCGACAGACTTTTATCGTATATTTACGATCAACGATGAAAGGAGGCCAAATGGACCTGAAATCCGAGGACGAGGAGCTGGCGAGGCTGGCGAAGGCGGTGGCGCACCCGGCGCGCGCCGCCATCGTTCGCTTTCTGCTGAGCGGCGGCGAGTGCGTCTGCGGCGGGATCGTCGATCGCATCCCCCTGGCGCAGGCGACGGTGTCGCAGCACCTGAAGGTGTTGAAGGAAGCAGGCTGGATCAAAGGCGAGGTGGACGGTCCGCGCGTCTGCTACTGCGCCCGTCCCGAAACGTTGCAGCGCTTCGTAGAACTGGCGCGAGGGTTGGAGCCAACCATGAAGAGGAGCCGATCATGACCACGAACGACATTCGAGAGACGGTGCGGGAGCGTTACGGCAAGGTGGCCGAGATGACGGAAGGCGAACCGCAGGGCTGCTGCGGAAGCGACTGCGGTTGCGGCGCCACGGTCTCCATGGAGGAAATCGGCTACAGTGCCGAGCAGCGCGCCGAAGTGCCCGCGGGCGCGGATCTCGGGCTCGGCTGCGGCAATCCGCTGGGGCACGCGGCGGTGAAGCCGGGCGAGACGGTGCTCGATCTCGGATCGGGCGCGGGAATCGACGCCTTCCTCGCCTCGCGCGAGACCGGGCCGACGGGGCGCGTGCTGGGCGTCGACATGACCGCGACGATGCTCTCCCGCGCGCGCGCCAACGCGGCGAAGGGCGGCTTCACGAACGTGGAGTTCCGCCTCGGCGAGATCGAGAACCTCCCCGTCGCCGACGGCACGGTGGACGTCGTCATCTCGAACTGCGTGGTCAATCTCTCTCCGGACAAGGCACGCGTCTTCCGCGAGGCGCTGCGGACGCTTCGGCCCGGCGGTCGCGCGGTCCTGAGCGACCTGGTCCTGGTGGCTCCACTTCCGGAGGCGGTTCGCACGTCCGTGGAGGCGTACGTCGGCTGCGTGGCGGGCGCCTCGATGAAGGACGACTACCTGGCGCTGATGCGCGAGGCGGGATTCGAGCGCGTGGAGGTGCTGGAGGAGAAGCAGTACGGCGCGGCGGCGTTCGGCCCCGACGAGGACGCGGCGGCGGCGACGCTCCGCGCGGTGCGTTCGGTGAAGGTGCGGGCGTTCAAGCCGGCGGCCTGATCCCGCGCGGCGCTACTCGGAGACTCGGGCGCGGCCTTCGCCGTCGAAGGCGATGACCGAGTGGACCGGTGCGAAGGACTCGAGCTTCGCGCGCCCACCGAGGTAGAGAAGTTCAACGAGGAACGCGAAGGCGATCGGTGTGCAGCCGAGCGCCTTCGCCAGTTGATAGGCGGCCTGCGCGGTTCCGCCGGTCGCGATCACGTCGTCGGCGATGAGGACGCGCGT
This sequence comes from Candidatus Eiseniibacteriota bacterium, assembly GCA_031421415.1. GTDB lineage: Bacteria > Eisenbacteria > RBG-16-71-46 > SZUA-252 > SZUA-252 > SZUA-252. The sequence continues at coordinate 283 of JANOOP010000197.1, read as the reverse complement.
CCCGGGACGGAGCAGGTCGCCCTGCGTCTCCAGCGCGGCGCTTCCGTACTCCAGCTCGTACTCCTCCTTGAGCGTCTTCCCCGGCAGCTTCCCCGGTTTTCGCGCCAGAAGCACGCCCCGTTTCCAGTGCGCCGCGAGCGCGGCCGCCACGAGAAACCCGCGCGCCTCGATGCCGAGCACCAGATCGGGAGGCGCGGCATCGAACGGCTTCGCCAGCGCGCGAACCGTCCGCGACCAGGCGTCCGCGTCGGCCCAGAGCGGCGTGAGATCGCGAAAGAGAACT
>JANOOP010000196.1:0-1620 GCA_031421415.1 Candidatus Eiseniibacteriota bacterium | reverse complement strand
GCGATTCCCGCGGCGCGGAGCCGTGCGGCGCCGCGCGCCACGGAGTCGCCGTAGCTCGCAAGATCCAGGCCGCCTTCGGTCGTCAATTCCGCGCGCCGCTCTGGAACCAGCGTGACCCGCTCCGGCTTCACGTCGCAGGCGATTCCGAGCATCTCCTCGGTCAGGGCCATCTCAAGATTCAATTCGGCGCGGGCGCCGGTGCAGAGCGCGCGAAGGCGGTGGACGTCGGGGTCCTGGATGTGGCGGCGGTCTTCCCGAAGGTGGATCGTGATCCCCGCCGCCCCCGCGCCCAGTGCCAGCTCCGCCGCCCGCGCGGGATCGGGCTCCACGCCCCCTCGCACCTGGCGCAAGGTTGCCACGTGATCGACGTTCACGCTCAGTTCGCAGGCCACGATCGGATCCCTCCTAGAGTATGAGCGACGTGACCGGCACCAGCTCCACACCGCGCGCCGCCAGCCCCGCGCGCGCCGCCTCCAGCGCCGTCAGCACGGCGCCGTTCGCGCGGATGGAGATGATGATCACGCCGCGCTGGATGGCGCTCTCCACGATGGCGGGGAGCTTTGCCCTCACCGAAGCGGCGGTCGCCCCGTCCAGCGAGCCCCCCACCGTCGCGGTCCGCGCGCCCAGGTGCTCGCCGATCTCCTCCACCACGCTCGGCCCCGGACCGTGCGCGTCCAGGAACGGAAGGTCCCGGCGGCGGAGTTCGCCCAGAACCGACTTCATGACGTCGGGGTCGTTCACCGCGGCGCTCCCCATTCGCGTCACCACCCCGGAGACCGGCGCCAGCGCCGAGAGAGCGCGCTGAATCCGATCCTCCACCTCGATGCGCGAGAGGTCGAGGAGGATGGCGTCCTTCCCCGGGTCGTTCTGCGGGTAGCCGCGCGGCTCCATCGGCAGGAGTGCGAAGACTTCGCGCCGCGAGTCGCGCCACGCGCGCGCCAGCTTGACGCCCGCGGGTCGGTCGTGGCGGAATGCCGCGCCGAACGGGACTGGGCTCTTGAGGAAGGCGGCCAGGAGTTCGGGATCGGCGTCCTCGAGATCGGTCACGAGGAAGGCGATCCGCGCTCCGGCGTCGCTCATGGTCGGATTCGGCTCCACCACGATCGCGTGCGTGACGCGGTCGCCGTAGCCGACGCGGAGATCGAGCGAGATGCCGGCCAGTGGCGCGGGGCGCTCGGCGCCGCGGATGACGCGCCCACCCAGCGCGTGCATCGCCTGGCCGATGGCGTCGTTGATTCGGTAGAGCGACGTGCGCGGCGAGACCTGGATCCGCCACTGAACCGGCGCGTGACCCGCGCCCGCCGCCAGCGCCGCGCCGGGGCGCTCGTCGATCTGCTCGCGCGTGACCCCGATCTCCTCCATGGCGCCCCGAAGTGTGCGGCTCGTGAGTCGGTTGATCGCGGCGGCGTCACCCGCGCGGGCGATACGGAGGTACTCCGACTCTGCGCGGAGCCGGAAACGGTCCCAGTCGTTGTCGATGGCGAGGGTGGTGGGACGCGTGCCGCTGAAGAGGGTGTCGGAGGGCTCGCCCGACTCGGTGAAGCCCTTAGCGGCCCGGGCAGCCTTCCGCCCGCCGCGCGGCTCGTCGTGAAGACGGGGCCTTGTTTGCGCGACGATCAC
>JANOOP010000195.1:0-2896 GCA_031421415.1 Candidatus Eiseniibacteriota bacterium | reverse complement strand
CTCCCGAACTACTGGAGCGGCTGGGAAGGCTACACCGACCCGCCGGCCGACGCCCAGACGCGGCGCTTCTATTACGGAATCCGAAACGACAGCAACAACTTCCTGAAGAACGCGCGCTACGCGATTGTCGGCGGATTCGTGAACCGCATCGTGAGCGCGGTCGACGTGCTCCGGCTCTTGAAGAACCGCGGACGCGCCAATCTGGGCAACGACACGCAGATCAAGTTCAACATGCGCACGCGGCCGTTCTCGAACGAAAATGCGCTCAAGATCACGGTCACGCGCCGCCTCTACTAGCGCGCTCGTCGCCGCGCTCGCCCTGCTGGCCGCCGCTCCAGCGGTCGCGCAGGACGCTCCCTTCGCGTCCGCGCTCGCGCTAACGTCCGCGTCCGCGCTCGCGCTAACGTCCGAGTCCGCGCTCTCGCTCGATCTCCCCGTCTCCACGCCGCTCGAACTAGCCGCGCGTCATGCCGCGCTCGATGCGTCCGCGGTAACCATCGCCTCGGCTTCGTTCACGCGTCAGGAGAGCGCTCCGGCCGCGTCGCCGGAGGTCGCGCCGGCCAAGAGGCCTGGAAAGCGGAAGGCGCTGCTCTACTCGCTGCTGCTTCCCGGGGCTGGAGAGCTCTCGCTCGGCGCGCGCGGTCGCGCGGCCGGATTCTTCGTCGCCGAGGGTCTCATCTGGACCCACTACGTCTGGTTCCAGATGGCGGGGCGCCTCCGCCGGGACGACTACATCGAGCAGGCCCAGCTGAACGCGGGCGTGGGAACCGACAGCGAGGAAGACAGCTACTGGAAACTTGTGGGGAAGTACGAGCGATCGAGCGGCTCCGGACCCGGGAGCTACGAGGAAGACATTCGCCGCGACGCGCGCGACCTCTACCCCGACGACCCCGCGGCGCAGGACGCCTACGTGTCGGAAAATCTTCCGTCGGGCGACCAGGCCTGGGCCTGGAGCAGCCCCGATCTCCAGAAGGCCTACCGTTCCACGCGGGCCTCCTCCAATCGAGCGTTCGATCGCGCGAAGTATTCCTTTGCGGCGGCGATTCTCAACCGTCTCGTGAGCGCCGTCGATACGCAGGTCCTGCACCGGCGCCTCATGAAGGACGGGCAGGCGCGCCTCGACGAGGGAACGCGCCTCCTGGCCGACGCGACGCCCGACGGCGGCGCGCGCTTGCTCCTCCTCCGCCGCTTCTAGAGCTCCGGCCTTCGCTCCCGCCGGCGGCGGGCACGCCGCCGGGTTTCGGAATCGCCCGGAGGGTCACGACATCGTGAGTCGAAAAGCCTTCCTGTTCCTGGTGGCCGTCTGCCTCGCGTCCTCCATCCCCGGCATGGTCGTTCCGCGTCCTGCGTCGGCGCTCCCGTCCCCCGAGATCGAAGTGCGGAACCGCGATTCCGCGCCGCCCCGGTCGCTCCGCGCCGAGACGCTGCTCGATCGGGACCGCCTCCGCGCCTGGGGAATCGAGCGCCCCTCGCGTCTGGCGTTCGATGAGGACGGTTCTCTCTACGTCCTCGACACGCGGGCGCGACGCGTCGTCCGGCTCTCGATGTCGCCCCGGGGAGGGGAGTCGTCGCGCGGATCGGGCGGCGGGCCCGATGCCGCCACCGTCTTTGGCGACGACGCGCCAGCCTCGGCGCTCCCGCACGATCTCGTGGTGGACGCCCGCGGCTCGCTCCTCGTCCTCGATCGTTCCCGCTCCACCGTTTCCGCCTACGACCGCCGAACCGCCTATCTCGGCACGAGAGACCTCGATCCCCAGCTGGCGGACGAGGCGCGGGCGCCCGGGGCGAGACTCCTCCGCGACCCCTATGGCGATCTCTGGCTCCTGGCCCCGCGCGAGCGCGATCTGGTGCCGCTCGACGCCCGGCTGCTGCGCCGCCGCCCCGATCGGTTCCTGACGCCGGAAGAGTCGGCGGGAACTCCGACCGCAGCGGTCTTTCTCCCGAATGGCGGTGGGTGGATGGCGGACCGCGCGACCGGAACGCTCCGGCGCTTCGAGCCGACCGGCCGCATTGGCCGGAGCGTGAGCATGGGCGACTCTGTGGCCGCCGCGCCGGCCGATCTGGCCGCCGACGCGTCCGGGGCCGTCTACGTGGCGGATCCGGAAGGCTCACGAATCGTCGTCTTCGACTCCGGCGGAGCGCGCCTTCACACGCGCTGGCTAGGGAGCGGCGCGCACGCCTGGCGCCCCGGTTCCATCGCCTGGAGCGTCGACGACCGGATCGCCGTCGCCGACGAATCGCGCGGAGAGATCTGGATCTTCACCGTCGAGCGGGGAGTCGCGCCGTGAGCCGACGAATCCTCTCCGCGCCGTCGACAGGGCCTGCGGCGAGGTGGGCGGCAGGACTCCTTCCAGCCGCGCTTCTCGCCTGGTGCCTCGCCGCGTCGCCGCCCAGCGTCGCGGCGCGACCCTCGTCGGGCGTCGAGCCAACCCCGCTCGTTCGCGACGGGGCCGCGTCGGAGGACTCCATCGTCCTCGTCCTCCCGGTGCGGAAATCGCCGAGCCTTCTCCTTCTTCGCGCGAGCGCGCCGCTCGCCGTCGCGGCATCGCTTCCGCCCGGCGCGCGCGCGGCGTGGGGGGCGCCCCCGGCGGAGGGAGCGGCGACGCTTCTCCGCGGCGATCCCTTCGCGTCGGGTGGCGGCTACGTGCCGGCCGCCGCCGGCGCCTCGACAGGGGACCGTATCAGCGTGAGCGGTTCGAAATCGTTCTCGGTGGAACTCGGACGCCGCCGCGACGCCACGCTCTCCCAGGGGCTCGATCTCTCGCTTCGAGGCCGGATCGCGGGCGACGTCGATCTGAGCGCCACCCTGAGCGACCGCGCGCTGCCGTTCGAGCCGGACGGCGCGACGCGCGAGCTCGACGACCTCGACCGGATCTCCCTGGCGGTCCGCGCGCCG
>JANOOP010000194.1:0-9705 GCA_031421415.1 Candidatus Eiseniibacteriota bacterium | reverse complement strand
CCTGGCGGGGCCGGGGGAGGAGGAACTGGCGCGTCGCGTGGCGATGGCGATCCCGGCCGGAGGCGCCGCCGTCGTCACCGGGCTCCCGCTTTGACAGTACTGGGGAGTCGTGGCGGCGCTCGACGTGCTGGTGACGAACGACGGGAGTCCGCTTCACAGCGGGCCCGCGCTCGGCGTGCCGACCGTCGGGATCCTGGGACCGACCGTTCCCGAGATCTGGTTTCCGTACGACGCGCGGGACGGCCACCAGCTCCTCTGCAAGGAGATCTGGTGCCGCCCCTGCCACCGGCACGAGTGCGCCCGCCTCGACTGCCTCGACTGGATCGGTGTCGCCGAGGCGAAGCGTGCCGTGGAGCGGGCCCTCGTGCATGGGGAGCGGCGGCGTGCCATCGCCTGACCGCCTGCTCGTCATCCGCCATCGCGCGGCGGGCGACCTCCTCCTGACGACGCCGGCGTTTCGCGCGCTTCGCGAGGGATGTCCCGGAACGAAGATCGACGTCCTAGCCGCCAAGGGAATGGGCGCGCTCCTCGAGGGAAATCGCGACGTCGACCGCGTCCTCACGTTCGATCGCCGCTCGCTCGCCTCCCAGGCGCTCCTCTACGCACGGCTCGCGCGCGGAGGCTATTCCATGGTCCTCGATCTCGTCTCCACTCCGCGGAGCGCGTTCCTGGCCGCCTTGACGCGCTCGCGGGTCCGCGCCGGCTACGATATCCGGGGACGCGCCTGGGCCTACACCCTGCGCGTCCCCCGGGAGCCGCTCGGCCTCGACGGACGTCCGACGCTTCGCTACGCGCCGGAATCGGCGCTGGACGTCGTTCGCGCCCTGGGGATTCCGTCGCGCGGCACGGACCTCCACTTCACCGTGAGCGCGGCCGCTCGCGCCTCGGTCTCGCGATGGATCGACGGCGCGGCCCTCGAGATCGCGGGAAGGCCGCTCGTCGCCTGCCTCCCCGCCGGCTCCTGGCCCGCCAAGACATGGCTCCCGGAGCGCTTCGCCGCTACGATGGACGCGCTGGCCGGCGACGCCGTGCCGGTCTGGATCTGGGGACCGGGGGAGCGGGAGTCGGTCGATGCCGTGCGCGCGCTCATGAAGAAGCCGTCGCTCCTGGCGCCTCCGACCGGGTGGCAGGAGCTCGGCGCGCTCCTGGAGCGATGCGCGCTCCTCGTCGGAAACGACTCCGGGCCGAAGCACGTCGCGGTGGCGCTCGGGACGCCGACCGTGACGATCTTCGGGCCGACCGACCCGGCAACGTGGCATTCGCCGCGCGGGCCGCACGTGACGGTGGAGGCCGCGGGCCTCGACTGTCTTCACTGCAACGCCAACCGCTGTCCCCTCCCGGGGGAGCGCCACCTGCGCTGCATGCGCGACGTGACGGCCGAGCGCGTCGCGGAGGCCGCGCGGGCGCTCTTGCGGGACGCGGCAACGCGGCAAGGAACGGAGCGATCGTGCGCGAGCCTCTGAGTGTTCTCGTCCCCGCGAAGAACGAGGCCCGGAATCTCCGCGCCTGCCTCGAATCGGCGCGGTGGGCCGAGGAAGTGGTCGTGGTCGACTCGGGAAGCCGCGACGGCTCGCTCGAGATCGCGGGCGCCATCGCCGACCGCGTCCTGGAGCACGAGTACGTGAACTCGGCGGCGCAGAAGAACTGGGCGCTCCCGCAGCTCGCGCATCGCTGGGTCCTGATCGTCGACGCCGACGAGCGCGTCACGCCGGCGCTCCGCGCCGAGATCGAGCGTGTCCTCGCCGATCCCGCGCGGGCCGACGGCTACTGGATTCACCGCGACAATCATTTCCTCGGGAAGCGGATCAGGGGAGCGGGATGGCAGCGCGACAAGGTGCTTCGCCTCTTCGACCGGACGAAGGGGGCCTACCAGCCGCTCCACGTGCACGCCGAGGTGGAGGTGCGGGGCCGCGTCGGATTCCTCCACGAGCGGCTCTTCCACGATACCTATCGCGACCTCGATCAGTACTTCGAAAAGTTCCTCCGTTACACGCGATGGTCGGCGGCCGATCTGAAATCGCGAGGCATTCGCGCCTCGGGCCCGCGGATCGTACTGAGGCCGATCGGCCGCTTCCTCCGCCAGTACCTCCTCGAAGGGGGATTCCGCTACGGGCGGCACGGCCTCGTCCTCTGCATGCTGGCCGCCTTCTCGGTCTTCACGAAGTACGCGCGCCGCTGGGAAGACGAGAAGCGCGGCGACGGGCCGGAACCTCCCGGCGCGCGACGGTCGTGAGGATCGCCTTCTTCGGCAGCTACGATCCCGCCTACCCGCGCGTGCGCGTCTTTCGCGAGGGATTGGAGGCGCGTGGCGTGGAGGTGCGCGATCTCCACGCCGCGCCGCGTCTGGCGCCGGTGCTGCGGGCGGCCGCGCTCTGCGGCGCCTGGATGGCGCGCGGGAAGGGGCTCGACGCGCTCCTCGTCCCGGCGTTCGGGCATCGCGACGTGGCGCTCGCGTCGCTCCTGGGGCGGCTCGCGGGCATTCCGGTGATCTTCGACCCGCTCGTTTCCCGCTGGGATACGCAGGTGGGCGATCTTGGCCGCGTGCGCCCGGGGAGCGTGAGCGCGGCGCGGATGCGATGGAGCGATTGCGCGTCGATGCGACTGGCCGATGCGCTCCTCTGCGACACGTGGGAACACGCCGACTTCTTCACGGACGCCATGGGCGTCCCGCGCCGGAAGATGGCGCGCGTGCCGGTCGGCGCCGACGCCGAGACCTTCGCGCGCGGCGCCCAGCGGCGGCCGCGCTCGGAGGGACCGCCGCTCGACGTCGTCTACGTCGGCGGCTTCCTGCCGCTCCACGGGCTTCCCGCCATCGTGGAGGCCGCCGCGATCGTGGAAGCGCGCCGCGGTCCCGGCTTCGCGCGCTTCACGCTGCTCGGGGGCGGGATGCTGGCGCACCGCGTGGCGCGCGACGTCGCGTCGCTCGGACTTCGATCGGTCCGCCTCGTGGGCCGGAAGCCCTACTCCGAGGCGATGGAACTTCTGGCCGGCGCCGACCTCGCGCTCGGCATCTTCGGCGTCACGGAGAAGGCGGCGCGCGTGGTGCCGCACAAAGTCTTCCAGGCGCTGGCTCTCGGCGTGCCGACGATCACGCGCCGGTCGCCGGCGATCGCGGAGTTCTTCCGCGAGGGCGAACACGTGACGCTCGTTCCGCCCGGGGACGGTGCGGCGCTGGCGGCGGCCATCGAGTTGCTGGCGGCCGACCCGGAGCGCCGCGAGCGAATGGGTCGCGCGGGCCGCGACGCCGCGCTCGACGCCGGGGAGCCTTCGCGCCTCGGCTCGCTCCTGGTCGACGCGGTGACGCGCGCGCGCGACGCGACGGCGCCGCGGATCTCTCGATGAGCGAGGCGAGGGCATGCTCGTGAGCGAGGCGACGAACCGGGCCGGCGAAGGGAGACTCCTTCGTGTCCTCCACGTCGACTCGGAGCGTCCCTGGCGCGGCGGTGAGCGGCAGGTGCTCGAGTTGATGCGCCGCCAGCGCCGCCGCGGAGACGCGCCGCATCTCGCCGCCCCGGAAGACTCGGCCATCTTCGCCAGGGCTCGCGACGAGGGATTCACGGTTCACGCCGTTCCGATGCGGGGGACGTGGGATCTTCCGTCGGCCTTCGCGCTGGCCGGACTCCACCGGAGTCTCCGCCCCGATCTGGTCCACTGGCACGCGGCGCGCGCCCACGCGCTCGGAGCGATCGCGTCGCTCCTGGCCCCCGGTCCCGCGCGGATCCTCTCGCGCCGCGTCGATTTTCCGGTCCGCCGCACGGTTGGGAGCCGGCTCCTCTGGGCCCTCCCGATGGAGGCGATCGCCGCCATTTCGGGAGGAGTGCGCGAGGCACTTGTCCGAAGCGGGGTCGATCCCGGGAGGCTCCGCGTCGTTCCGAGCGGAATCGACCTCGCCCCGTTCGACGAGCCTGCCGACCGCCGGGCGATCCGCGAGCGGCTCGTCGTCGCGCAGGAGGACGTGCTCGCGTTCCAGGCCGCCGCGCTGGCTCCGCACAAGTCGCAGACCGATCTCCTGCGGGCGGCGGCCTTGGCCCGCGGCGAGGCGCCGCGCCTGAGGGTCTGGATCGCGGGCGAGGGACCGCTTCGCCGGGCGCTGGAGGAGGAGCATCGCGCGCTCGGTCTGGGAACCGTCGTTCGCTTTCTAGGGTTTCGAGATGACGTGAACGATCTGCTCCGGGCTGCCGATCTATTCGTCGTCTCCTCGTACCTCGAAGGGATGGGGACCGCCACGCTCGACGCCATGGCGGCCGGGCTTCCGGTGGTGGCGACGCGGGTCGGCGGAATTCCCGAGATCGTGGAGGATGGCGTATCGGGAATTCTTGTCCCGCCGCGCGATCCCGGCGCCCTGGCCGCGGCGATGGTCCGCCTGTCGAACGACGCCGATCTCCGGGCCCGACTCGGGGAGGCTGGAAGGGTCCGCGTGCGGGAGTTCTCCGCCGATCGCACCGAGGAGCGAACCAGGGCCCTGTACGACGAAGTCCTTCGGGGCCGGAGCGCGGGGCCGGCCCGCTGAAGGGCGCTTCCGTAGGCTCTTTGAAGTCGTCATAGCAACGTGTTAGAGTCATGTAGCCGATTTTCGTGCAACCCAACGACTTTCGAGGGATTCCCATGCCCCAGTTTGTCTCGACGATCTTCTACGGCGCCCTGATCCTGGGCGTGCTGGTCTTCGTCCACGAGCTCGGCCACTTCCTGGTGGCCAAGTGGCTGGGCGTGCGCGTTCTCTCGTTCTCGATCGGCATGGGCCCGCGGGTGATCGGCTTCCGCCGGGGCGATACCGACTACCGCATCTCGCTCCTTCCGCTCGGCGGCTACGTGCGGATGGCGGGCGACACGACGGAGGGGGAAGACCGGACCGGCGACCCGGCCGAGTTTCTGGAAAAGCCGTGGTGGGCGCGCGCCCTGATCAGCGTCGCGGGCCCCGCGGCGAATCTCGTCTTCGCGCTCTTCGTCTACATCGGCCTCTACCTGGTCGGAATCACGACCACGGACTACAGCGCCCACGTCGGCACCGTGAAGCCCGGCTCGCCCGCGGAGCGGGCCGGCCTCTACGACGGCGACGTCTTCGTCTCGTGGGACGGCCAGGCAGTCGCGACCATGGCGAAGCTCTCGGACGCGCTCGATCGGACCGCGCAGGCGAAGGGGGCCACGGCGCCGATCGCGCTGATAGTCGACCGGCATGGAGCGCCGGTAACGCTTCGGATCGAGCGCGGCGACGCGTTGAAGGTCGCCGAGGGAATCGAGTGGGGGACCGACACGGAGATCGGAAAGGTCCTGATCGGGCTCCCGGCCTACGCGGCGGGCCTTCGCGACGGCGATCGCGTGTTGAAGATCGACGGCATCGCCGTCACCACCTGGAACGAGTTGGCGCGCGAGCTCCGGGCCAAGCCCGACGCGGTGGTTGCGCTCGAGGCGAGCCGCCGAGGACAGTCGTTCACCGTCGAGATTCGCACGACGCCCGAAGGCTACGTCGGCATCTCTCCCCCCGAGCTGATGACCTACCGCCAAACATTTCCGCCGGCCCGCGCGGTGGCGCTCGGCGTGCAGCAGACCTTCGCCACGCTCGGACAGATCTACGCGGGACTTTGGGCGCTCGCCTCGAACCCCGGGCGACTCGGCGAAAGCGTCGCCGGGCCGATCGCCATCTCGCAGGTGGCGCAACAGACCGCCGCGAGCGGCCTGCACGACCTGATCCGCTTCGGCGCCTTCATCAGCCTGGCGCTCATGGCGATGAATCTTCTCCCGATTCCAATCCTCGACGGCGGGCACATTCTCTTCTCGCTCATCGAGGGGGTGCGGCGCCGTCCTCTCTCGGAGCGCACGCAAATGGCCTTCCAGCGCGTCGGGCTCTTCCTCCTCGTCTCGCTCGTCGTCTTCTCGTTCTACAACGACCTGAACCGGGTAAGCCAGCGCAAGCGCGCCGAGGACGCGATCTCGAAGCGGCTTTCGAATCCGGCGCCCGCGGACACGGCCGCTTCGCCCGGCCACCCCTGACGCGAACCCATTGAGGCGCCCGGCCCGTTTCGCCCGGAGCGCGACGCCCTTCAGGGGCGCCGCGCGCGCGGCCGGCGGCGCCCTCCTGCTCGCGTTCGCCCTCCTCCCGCTCCGTCCGTCGCCCGCCATCGCCCAGATCGAAGGGGAGGACGAGCCGACGGTGGGACGGGTCGAGATCGTCGGCAACCGGGCCTACACGGAAGGCACGCTCAAATCGATCCTCCGGACTCGCGCGAAGTCATTCTTCCGCCCTTGGCGGTCCGCTCCGCTCCGCTCCGATTTCATCCGCTACGACCGTCTGGCGCTCCGAGACTTCTACCGGCGCCACGGCTTCCTCAGCGCCGACGCGGATAGCGTCGAGATTGTCCATCGCGACGAATCGCGCGTGGAGGTCCGCTTCCATATCGTTGAAGGACCCCACGCGCGGGTCGACGCGATCGACTTCGACGGCCCGACGGCGGCCGACGAGGAGGTGATCCGATCGGTCATTCCACTCGAGGCCGGCGGGCTCTTTGAGTTTCCAGCCGTCGAAGTGAGCCTCGCGTCGATCGACAGCGTCTACGCGGAGCGCGGCCACGTGGCCGCGGCCATCCGCGACTCGATCGAGGTCTCGGGGGACAACGTCCGGGTCCGATTTACGATCGTTCCGGGGCCGTCGGCCCGCTTACGGCGGATCGAGGTCGAGGGGACCCGGTCGACGAAGCCGGGCTCCGTGTCGCGGGAGGTCGTGCTCCTGCCCGGTGCGGTCCTGGCGCGGTCGCGGCTCGTCCGGAGCCAGCAGCGGATCTACGACTCGGGTCTCTACAGCGACGTTCAATTCTCGACGGGCGAGATCGACTCGGCCACGCGGGAGACCGACCTGATCGTGAGCGTGAGGGAGCGGCGCCTTGGGTGGGTGGACGCCGGCGTCGGGTTCGGCTCGATCGACTTGGCGCGCCTCACAGGGCAGGTGGGGCAACGGAACCTATTCCGGGATGGCGTGCGATTCCTGGCGACGGCTCGCATCGGAATTCGCGCCAAGTCGAAGCCCCAATTCCCGTACGTGAGGGATTTTCTCATCGGCGACCGTCGCGCCGACGTCACGCTTTCTCGCGGCTGGCTTTTCGGGTACCGGGTCCAGGGGACGATCGGAGTTTTCGCCGAAGAGGTGCCGGAGTCCCTCACCGAGACGAGAATTCCGCTCCGCGCCGTGGGAGCGTCGGCCGGCCTCCGGTACGGACTGAGCCGGTGGTCGAGCGCGTCCCTGTCGTACGAAGCGAGAAGGGTCAACTCGGACAGCGCCAGCGTGAAGGACCAAGTCGGCACTCCTCTCTCGCGCTATACGAAAAACAGCATCGCGGCGACGGTCGAGCGCGACACTCGCCTCGACCTGTTCGATCCGAGGAGCGGGAGCGTGGCTGTCGCGAGCGCGGAGCTGGTGGGTGGGGTCCTTCGGGGAAACTCTCAATACGTGAGGCTCACGGCTTCGGGCACCGCGTACCGTCCTTTGACGCGCCGGCTCACGTTCGCCCTGCGGGGGCGGGCCGGCATGCTCGCGTCACGCGGGCAGGGGCCGGCGGAGGGGCTCGAGGACTCGATCTCCGAACTCGATCTCATCCCCGAAGAAGACCGCTATCGGACCGGCGGCGCGACGACGGTTCGAGGGTACCAGGAGGACGAGATCGGGACGCAGGTCATCTTCGGCGCCGATTCGCTCGGCGCGGTCACGAAGACAGCCGTGAGGCGAGGCGGAGCGTACCTCTTTCAGGCGAATGCCGAGGTTCGGGCGCGTCTCGTCGGCTTCCTGGGCGCCGCGGCATTCCTGGACGGGGGGGGCGTTTGGGAGCGATCCTCGGACGTCACGTGGCGCAGAATCTTCTCGTTCTCGGATCAAGCGGGGTATAAGGACATGAGATGGGTAGTCGGCCTTGGCGTGCGAATCACGACTCCGGTCGGGCCGGTCCGTCTCGACTACGGATGGAAACTCCGAATGGCACGCCCCGACCAGCCCGACGCGGTGACGGGGCGCGGCGGATTCGCCTTCAGCCTCGGGCAAGCGTATTGAGTGTTCCCGGTTCTGGGACCGGAAGACCGCACTAAACCTGGCGGGCGGCTGCGATGAACGAGAACGAGACGCGGGAAGAGAAGCTGACAGACGAACGCCGGCGCCGCGCGAACCGAGGCGTCTGGTGGCTCGTCGTCGGGGTGATCGTGCTCGCCGTGCTCCTCGTAGTGGGCGGTGGCGTCGGGGTTCTCACGAAGCTCTTCGCTTCCGGCGACGTTGGTCTCTCCCGCCGCGTCCTGGCGGTGCTGAACGACGCGGTCGGCTCCGACTCGACCCGCTTCGAATGCGACCGGATTCACGGCACGCTCTTCCGCGGCGCCGTCCTCGAGCGACCGCGGCTCGTGGTGCGCACCGAGGGCCACGAGGTCATCTGGGCCTCGGCCCGGAGAGCCCGCGTCGACTACGATCTATGGAGCCTCCTCGTTTCCTCCCGTCGCGACGTCACGATCACGCTCGACTCCCTTCACGTCGTGCTGGCGCGCGACTCCAAGAACAATCTGGTGGTACCTCGGTTCCGCAAGGGGTCGCGGAACCCCGGCAAGGGTGAGGTCAACATCGGCCTTGCTCTGCGGGGCGCCTCGCTCGCGCTGGAGGCGGAGCATCTCTCCCTCCTGAACCTCGACGGAACGGGGATCGTCGTCGTCGGCGCTTCGGGATCGAGCGTTCTCGTCGAGCGGCTGGAGGGGGTCGTGCGCGGCGGCGAGTCGTCCTTGCCCCTTCGCCTGAACGGGATGGTGGCGTTCCAGGACTCCACCTGGCGTCTCGATCCGGTGCGCGTCGATTTCGCGAAAACGCGCCTTGCCGCGAGCGGCGACTGGAACGTGCGCGGCGGGAGGCTCCAGGAGGGGAACCTTCGCCTCGAGCCGCTCGTCCTCGGGGAAATCCTTCCGCTCTTCGACGTGAACGGCGTCGAAGGGACGCTCCGCGGCGACGTCGAACTCGCGGGCCTTCCGAGCGACGGGTACGCCTCCGGCTGCTTGAGCGGCGACGTGGAGGGGGAACGCCTCGATACGCTCCTCGTGCGGGCTCGCCTGACGCGGGAGGGGGTGCTCGTCGATCACGTTCAGACGCGGCTCCGAGGAGCAACGGTGACGGGGAACGGTAGCATCGACAAGACCGGGGCGCTCGAGGCGACCCTTGCGTTCCGGGACGCGGACCCGTCGTCGCTCCCCTGGTGGGACACGCCGGCCGGGATGCCGAAGGGTGCGCTCGCGGGAACGGCCAAGCTCCAGATCCCGCGGGCGCGCCCGCGGCCCTCGGTGCGCCTTGCCGCGACGCTCGGGAAGGGGCGCGTCGGGCGGCTTCCGATCGATCGAGCCACGTTCCTCCTCCATGCGCCGCCGGGGGGCGGCCTCCTCCTCGACAGCCTGATGCTCGATTCGCCGGGGGTTCGGATCGTCGGGCGTGGCGCGTTCGATCCCGGTGGGGCGCTCCGCGCGACGGCCACGGCTTCGATCGGCGATCTGGGGCGGATGAAGGGACTCCTCGAACCGATGTCGCCGCGGGAGGGGAAGGGCCGGATCACCGCGACCTTCGGCGGGACGACGAAGACGCCGACGCTCGATGTTTGGGGCGCGTTCGCGAAGCCCCGCTTCGAGAGCGGCCTTCGCGCCGAGAGTGTCGTCGTGGCCGCGGCCGGCGCGCTGGCCCCGGAGCTCGACCTGCGCGGCACG
>JANOOP010000193.1:0-32150 GCA_031421415.1 Candidatus Eiseniibacteriota bacterium | reverse complement strand
CGAGCCCGTCACCAACCACTTCGTGGCGAATGGATTGGTGGTTCACAACTGCTCCGAATACATGTTCCTGGACGACTCGGCGTGCAATCTCGCCTCGGTCAATCTCATGAAGTTCGTCCGGGCGGACGGCGTCTTCGACACGGCCGCCTACAAGCACGTCTGCGGCACGCTCATCGCCGCGCAGGAAATCGTGGTCGACAACGCCTCCTATCCGACCCCGACGATCGAGAAGAATTCGCACGACTTCCGGCCGCTCGGCCTTGGCTACGCCAACCTCGGCGCGCTGCTCATGTCGTGGGGCATCCCCTACGACAGCGACGCCGGCCGCTCGGTGGCGGGAGCCCTGACGGCGCTCATGCATGGCCACGCCAACGCCACCAGTGCCCGGATCGCCGCGGCCAAGGGGCCGTTCGCCGGCTATGAGAAGAATCGCGAACCGATGCTCCGGGTCATTCGCAAGCATCACGCCGCCATCGAGAAGATCGACGCCACGCACGTCCCGACCGAGATCCTGGACGCCGCCCGCGCCACCTGGAACGAGTGCGAGGCGCTCGGTGTCGAGCACGGCTACCGCAACGCCCAGGTGACGGTCATCGCCCCCACCGGAACGATCGCGTTCATGATGGATTGCGACACGACCGGCATCGAGCCCGACATCGCGCTCGTGAAGTACAAGAAGCTCTCGGGCGGCGGGATGCTCAAGATCGTGAACAACACGGTGCCCGAGGCGCTGCGTCGTCTCGGCTACGGGGAGGAAGCGGTGAATCGGATCGTGCGCTACATCGACGAGCACGAGACGATCGAAGGAGCACCGGGGCTCAAGGACGAGCACCTCCCCGTATTTGATTGCGCCTTCAAGCCGCGGAACGGCAGGAGGTCGATCCACTACCTCGGCCACATCCGCATGATGGAGGCGGTGCAGCCGTTCATCTCCGGCGCCATCTCGAAGACGGTGAACATGCCGGAGGACGCCACGCCACAAGACATTGCCCACGCCTATCTGGAATCGTGGAAGGGCGGACTGAAGGCGGTGGCGGTCTACCGCGACGGCTCCAAGCGGAGCCAGCCGCTCTCGACCAGCAAGGACGACAAGGGTGCGCAGAGGCCGACGCTTCAGGTCGTTCAGGCGCCGGCCGTCCCGAAGCGCCGGCGGCTGCCGGACGAGCGGAAGTCGATCACGCACAAGTTCTCGGTGGGGAGCCACGACGGATACCTGACCGTCGGGATGTACGAGGACGGAACGCCGGGCGAGATCTTCATCGTGATGGCCAAGGCGGGTTCGACCCTATCGGGCGTCATGGACTCCTTCGCCACGGCGGTCTCGCTGGGGCTGCAGCACGGGGTTTCGCTGGAGCTCTTCGTGAGCAAGTTCGCCCACGTCCGGTTCGAGCCGCACGGCTTCACGAAGAACAGCGACATTCCGATCGCGAAGTCGATCGTCGACTACATCTTCCGGTGGCTCGGCATCAAGTTCCTGGGCCACCACCCCGCGTCGGCCTCGCACGAGGCCGCGAAGGACGACATCTTCGAAGCGGGCGGCGTGAAGCCGGTCGCCGACACGCAGCTCTCGCTCATCAACGGCGGGGGCGGCGCGAACGGCGGAAACGGCGGCGCCAAGACGAGGGCCGAGGAGGACCGAGCCTTCGTCTCCGAGACCGATGCGCCTCCCTGCTCCGACTGCGGATCGATCATGGTCCGCCGGGGCGCCTGCTATGCCTGTCTCAACTGCGGTACCACGAGCGGGTGTTCGTGATCGGCTGATCTGGTGCCGCGGCAACGCGGCGTTCTAGCCATCCGAAAGCGGCCCCGGGGCTTCGGCTCCGGGGCTGTTCTCTTTTCGAGCGAACTCCGCTAGGCTCCGCCCCATGCTCGAGACCAATCCCCAGTTCGCCATCCTCTGCTTCGTCACGCTCTTCACGATGGTGAACCCGCTCCCCGTGGTGCCGGTCTACCTCTCCATGACCTCCAAACTCGCCCCGGCGCAGTCGCGACGCGTCGCGCTCAAGGCGACCACCACCGCGCTCTTGGTCATGCTGCTCTTCGCGGTCGGCGGACGGTGGATTTTTCAGTTCTTCAGCATCTCCACCGACAGCATGCGGATCGTGGGGGGCGTTCTCTTCTTCCTCATCGGCTTCGAGATGCTTCAGGCCCGTCCCACCCGGACGAAGCACGACGACGAGTCGGTGGCGGAGTACGTCGAGGACATCTCCATCACGCCGCTCGGCACTCCGATGCTCGCGGGGCCTGGCACGATCACGAGCGTGATCCTCCTGATGAACGAAAGCTCCACCCTGGTCCACCGGGCGGAGCTCTTCGTGGCGATGCTGGTGGTGATCGTGCTGACCTATCTCATCCTGGTCAATGGGAAGCGGATCCTCGCCCGCATCGGCTCCAGCGGGAACAAGGTCCTCACCCGTCTCATGGGGCTCATCGTCATGGTCATCGCGGTCGAGTCGTTCTTCGCCGGGCTCAAGCCGATCGTCCGGAGCATGCTCACGACCGGCGCCCCCTCTCCGTAGCCTCGCGTCCCCCGCCGCGCGCCCTTACGGAATCGGCGGCGGAAGGGGCGGCGGTTCCGGCCCCTGCGGCCCCGGCCCCGGCGGCGGCGCCGCCGGCCGCTGGCGCTCCATCGACGGCTTTTGCTCCAGCGATGCCTTCGGCGCGAGCCCGGTCGTCCGCACGGTGTCGCGCCGTCCCCCACTCCTCAGACCCGCGCCCGCCGGCATCCGCTTCGACCACTCCATCAGGAGCGTCACGCCGACTCCACCCAGCCAGAGCTGGAGTGGGAGCCCCACGCCGAACCGTACGAACGGCGTGCGGAGCGGGTTGATCGGGGCGCCGGTCGCACCCGCCGAGAGGAAGTCGAAGGCGTAGACCACGATCCCGATCACGGCGAAGAGCGCGCCGCCCCAGCCGAGCCAGACCGGCTGGAGGCCGCGCGCCGTGGCGGCCATGCCGGCCGCGGCGACCGCCGCGAAGAGAAGGACGGCGCCGAGCGCGAGCGCGCCGAGTTTCCAGAACCAGTAAAGGCTGAAGAGCATCGTGCCGAGCCCCGGCTCGATGGAGACGAGATTCATCACGAAGGAGTGGACGAAGAACTCGGCGCAGAGAAAGGAGGCCCAGAGCGAGCAGCCCACGAGCGAACAGGCGGTGACGATCGCGGCCGCGCCCGAGGAACCTTTCAGGTGAAGGAGGAACCCGTAGCCGGTGAATCCGATCGCCACGAGGACGAACCCCAGCACCAGCGCGGCGTGGAGCATCATCCAGGAGCCGGCCTCCTGCTTCGCCAGGATCTCCACGATCTTGTTCGTCTCGTTGGCCGCCGGGAGCGACGGATAGAGGAACAGCGAGAGGGCGACGAGGATCGCGCCCGCGGTGAATCCGACACCCGAGGTGATCTGGATGGCCCGGATCCGCTCGTCCATGACGTCCGCCATGCATGGCCTCCTATCCTTGAAGGCGAGGTCGCGGGGCGAGCCGGAACGACGGTCCCGAACGGCCCTCTTGCAACGCGACTCCGTGAGGGGCACTCTACCGCCGTGCCGAATCGGAAGGAAGCCCCCAAGGGGACATCGCGCCAGGGTCGTCACGCGACCGACGCGCGAGCCGGAAAGCCGTGGCTCGCGCTCCCCCACCTGAGCCCCAACGCACTCGCCGTCCTGTCGGGCTTCGTGGCGGGGCTCCTCTACTTCCCCTCGCTCCAGTATGGGTGGGTCTGGGACGACGCCCTTCTCGCCTCGACGAGGGGGGCGGGTAGCGCGGCCGCGGAAGGATTTCGTCCGCTCCTGGGCCTCCTGCAGCGCGGCGAGTGGATGCTCGGCGCGGGGGGACCGGCGCTCTTCCACTTCACCAACCTGATCCTCCACGCCGCGGGAACGTGGCTCTTCTTCCACCTGGCGGTCCACGTCGGCGCCTCCGCGGGGATCGCATTCGTCGCGGCGCTCCTCTTCGGCGCCCACCCCGTCCACGTCGAGTCG
Source organism: Candidatus Eiseniibacteriota bacterium (assembly GCA_031421415.1). Lineage (GTDB taxonomy): Bacteria > Eisenbacteria > RBG-16-71-46 > SZUA-252 > SZUA-252 > SZUA-252. Next base: position 28,173 of record JANOOP010000193.1, on the reverse strand, counting down.
GTCGCCTTCGTCTCGGGACGAGCGGCGATGATGGCCGCGGTCTTCTCCATGGCCGCGCTCCTCGTGGCGCGCATTCCAGCCGTCCGCGTCTCCGAGGGCGGCGGCTCGCGCGCGATCTGGTGGGCCTACGGACTCTACGCGGTGGCGGCCTTCACCGATTTCACCGCCGTCGTGACGCCGTTCCTCCTCATCGGTCTCGATCGCTGGGGCTCACCACGCGTTTCCATGACCCCGCGGCGGACTCACTACGCCGGATTCTTCGCGATCTGCCTCGCGAGTCTCGCACTTCGCTTCCTCCTGCCGGCGGCGCCGGGCGCCACGCTCGCGGAGCGCGGACTCCCCGCGGGACACGCGGGGGCCGCCGTCCTTCATTCCCTGGGCGACTATCTGGCGTTGCTCGCCTGGCCGCATCCCTTGAACGCGATCCGGTCGCTCTCGGCCGCCGCGGCCACGGCGGCTCCGTGGCTCCCGCTGGTCCCGCTCGCGGCCCTCCTGGCCGCGTTCGTCTGGTGGCGGAGACACGATCCGCTGGCACGCATCGGGGGGCTCGTCGTTCTTCTCGGAATCGCCCCTGCGCTCCCGTTCCCGGCGCTCGGCCTCTCCTACGTCGCGGAGCGGCTCGCCTACCTGCCGTCGGTGGGAATCTGCCTTCTGGTCGCCTCGCTCCTCCGGTGGCTCGCGGAGCCGCCGCGAGGCGCCCGCGCCGCCGCGATGGCGATCGGGCTCGCGCTGGCCGGCCTCGCGGCCTATGCCACCGTGGGGCGCGTCCCCGTCTGGGAGAACGACGTCGCACTCCTCCAGGCTTCGGCCGAAGCCTCCCCGCACGATCCGGAGCCCTATCTCCAGCTGGCCGGCCACCACGCCGCCATGGGCGACGCCGCGGCCGCGCTGGCGGCGCTCGACCGCGCCATCGATCGCGACTCGACGCTCGCGGGCGCCTTCTCGACCCGGGCGCTCGCCCTCGGAACGCTGGGGAGATGGCCCGAGGCCGAGGCATCGGCCCGCCGAGCCACGTCGCTCACTCCGGAGAACGCCGAGGCGTGGGCCAATCTGGGAGACGCGCTGACGCAGCAGGGGAAGGCCGCGGAGGCGATCGTCGCCTCGCGCCGCGCCGTCGAGCTCGATGGAACCCAGGCCCTCCTCTGGTACAACTACGGCGTCTCGCTGGCCGCGACGCAGGACGCCGCCGGGGCCATGGAGGCTTACCAGAAGGCCCTCGCGATCGACTCCACGCATGTCGGCGCCTTAAACAATCTGGGCGCCATCCACGGCGGCCAAGGGCGCCTGGAGGAGGCGCGCGACGCCTATGCGAAGGCGGTGGAACTCGCGCCGTCGTCGCTTCAGGCGCGCATGAACCTCGCGCTCGCCTATTTGCGATTGGGCGACCGGGAGCGGGCGGCCCAGGAACGGACGACGATCCAGCGAATGGACCCGGCGGCCGCCAGGCAGCTCGCGGAATTCTTCACGGAAATCGACCAGCCGGCCGCGCCGGCGCCCGGGCGGCGTTGACCCTGCTCCCGCGCGCGTGCTAGCGTGGCCGCGATGGGCGAGACGCTCGACGCGCGCTGGTTCAATCCGGACCGTCTAAACCTCCTCGTTGGACTCTTCCTGTTCATCGCCTTCCTCGCGATCAACATCCGCCGTGCCAAGGTCTCTCGCGACGGGCTATTCATCCGGCCGCTGGCGGGGTTGAAGGCGCTCGACGAAGCGATCGGCCGCGCGACCGAGATGGGCCGCCCCGTGCTCTTCGTCCCCGGCATCGGCGACATGAGCGAGGTCGGGACGCTGGCCGCGATCACCATCTCGAGCCGGGTGGCGCGCCGCGTGGCCGACCTCGGCTGCGATCTGCGCATTCCCTGCTACGACCCCGTGGTGACCGCGCTGATCGAAGGCACCACCCGCGAAGCCTACCGCGAGGCGAACCGCGCCGATTCGTTCCGGCCCGGGAGCGTCTATTACGTCAGCGCCACGCAGTTCGCCTACGTCGCCTCCGTGACCGGAACCATGCTGCGGGATCGCCCGGCCACGAACATCTTCATGGGCGCCTTCTATGCGGAGTCGCTCTTCCTGGCGGAGACGGGGAATCTCACCGGCGCCATCCAGATCGCGGGGTGCGATCAGGTGACGCAGCTTCCCTTCTTCGTCTGCTCGTGCGACTACACGCTCCTCGGCGAAGAACTCTACGCGGCGAGCGCCTATCTGGGGCGGGAGCCGGTCCAGCTCGCCACCATCGCCGCGCAGGACTGGGCCAAGGCGCTCGCCGCCGGCACGGTCGTCCTGGCGATCATCCTCTCGGCCCTCGGCCATCCGTGGCTCGGCCGGCTCCTCCAGACTTCGTGAGAGCGTAGCGGCGGCCCATGCGCCTCGGACCCATCGTCGTCACCTTCCTGACCGGCGCCACGCTCATCGCCATCTTCTTCATCCCGAATCGCGCCGCCCAGCAGACCCAGTCGGTGATCTTGGAGTGGGCCGACATCGTCTATGCGTTCGCGCTGCTCCTGGGATCGATCTCGCTCTGGATATCGCACCAGAAGAAGCTCCAGCAGCGGGCCGAGGGGTGGCCCTACAGCGCGGTGACGCTCACGGCCCTGGCGCTCGTCACAGTGCTCGGCGTCACGCAGGGGGTCGGGGGGGAGACGATCGTCGGGAAAATCTACGACTCGGTCAACGCGCCGCTGGCCTCGACCATGTTCTCGCTCCTCGCCTTCTTCATCGCGTCGGCCGCGTTTCGCGCCTTTCGCGCGCGCAACATCGAAGCGACGCTCCTGCTCCTGACCGCCATCGTCATGATGGTCGGGCGCGTCTCCATCGGGGAGTTCATCTGGAAGGGCTTTCCGCCCCTCACCGAGTGGCTTCTGGACGTGCCGAATCTCGCGGCCAAGCGCGCCGTGGCGATCGGGGTGGGACTGGGCGCCATCTCCACCGCGCTCAAGATCATTCTCGGCATCGACCGCTCCTACCTGGGGAGGTCCTGAGCCGTGGCCGCGACCCCGAACGGCATCTGGCAGCGGATTCTCGGCATCGATCGCCGCTGGATCTTCGTCCTGGTCGGACTGGGGACCGTGCTTCCGCTCCTCTTCCCGGTGAACCTTCCGGTGACACCGTCGCCGCGCGTGCAGGCTGCCTACGACGCGATCGAAGCCGTGCCGGAGGGATCGATCATCCTCATGTCGATCGACTACGAGCCCGACATCATGGCCGAGCTTCAGCCGATGTCGATCGCGGTGCTCCGCCACTGCTTCCGCCGGAATCTGAAACCCGTCATTCTGACGCTCTATCCCGCGGGACCGCGCCTGGTCGAGCAGGCGCTCGCGGTGGCTACGGCCGCCGAGGGGAAAAAGCGGTACGAGGACTACGTCTTCCTCGGGTACAAATCGGGGAACCAAGCGGTCATTCTGGGGCTGGGAGAGAACATCCGGGGACTCTTCCCCCGCGACTTCTATGGCGTCCGCACCGACTCCATCCCCCTGATGCAACGGGTGAACTCGTACGCCGACTTTCCGCTCCTGATCAACCTCTCCGGATCGTCCATCGCCGACTATTACATTCGCATCGCCGCGAGCCGCTATCACCGTCCGATGATCCTCGGCGCCACCGCGGTCATGGCGACCGACTACTATCCCTACCTCTCGTCGCGCCAGCTCCTCGGACTGATCGGCGGCATGAAGGGAGCGGCGGAATATGAACGGCTCATGGGGATCATCGGGGACGCACGCCGGGGGATGGACGCCCAGAGCCTCGTCCACGTGATCGTCGTGATTCTTGTTCTGCTCGGAAACGTGGCGCTCTTCGCGACGGGCGGGCTGAGACGCCGGATCGGGGGCGGCGCGTGAGCCACGATATCGGCACCTGGGTCGCGGCGCTCCTGACGCTCTGCGTCTTCTCGTTCCTCTACCGCGACAATCCGTTCTACCGATTCGCGGAGCACCTCTTCGTCGGGGCCTCCGCCGGCTACCTTCTTGCCGTGCAGTACCAAAACGTCTTCCGGCCCAACGTGATCGAGAAGATCGGGCACGGGGAACTCCTCCCCTTCGTCCCGCTCGTGCTGGGGATCCTGATTCTCGGGCGGGCCTGGGAACGCACCTCGGGTCTGGCGCGCTGGTCGCTCGCGTTCTACGTGGGAATCTACTCGGGGATCGCCGTACCGTCGTATCTCCAAGCGCAGATCTTCGCGCAGCTGGCCGACGCGGTGAAACCGTTTCAGCCCGGCTGGGGCGCCGTCAATTCCGGCCTGATTCTGCTCGGCTTCCTCAGCGTTCTCGCCTACTTCTTCTTCTCCGCGCCCCACAAGGGGCTCCATGGCTTCAGCGCGCGCACGGGAATCTGGTTCCTCATGGTCGCCTTCGGCGCGTCGTTCGGCTACACCGTGATGGCGCGCGTTTCGCTCCTCATCGCCCGCATGCAGTTCCTGATGCGGGACTGGATGGGGATCCTGCCGGGTGCGTAGTCCGCGCGGCCGGTCGCGTTCCCACGCGATCGCGCGGCCCCCGATGAGCCTGTTCCGGCGGACGGCGCTCGCGGTTCTCCTCGGCGTGCTCCTCGCCTCGGTCCCGGCGGTCTCCTCCCTCGCGCAACCCGCCACCCCGGCCTGCCCTCCAGGCAATCTTCTGGCCACGGCGCGTCTCGTCGATTCGCTCGACGTGGAGGGATCGCCGAGGCTGGCGGTGGACGGCGCCGGCGTCGCCGAAGGAGCGACCTGGCGCGCGGGGAGCGGCGTGAGGTTCCTGACCGCCGCGGGCTCCCTCACCTTCGATCTCGGCGCCGACATGCCGATCGCGGCCGCGCTGGTTCAAGGCGATGCCTGGAACGGCTTCTCGCTCCAGGTCTCGGACGACGGCGCGGCCTTCCGGGAAATCTGGGCCGTTCCGAAAGTGGGAGCGAAGGGCCGCGGCATGCAGCTCCGTTCCACGCTCTTCTCGGGCGTCCATGGCCGCTTCGTGCGCTTCGGCGAAGCGATGGGCAACGGTTCGCGCTCGTTGTCCGAGGTGCAGCTGTTCTGCGAAATTCCCATCGACTGGCCCGCTCCGCCGGTTGTGGCCGCGGAGGCGCCGCCCCCTCCGAGTTCGCCGCGCTCCTGGCACCATCTCACGCGCCACGACACGAACATCCTCAAGGCGCTGCTGGCGTTCCTCGGGGCCGCTCTCTTGTGGTGGGGCCTCGTCCTGAAGCGCCGCGGCGCGCCGGAGCGCTTCCGGCGGCTCCGCGACGGACTCCTCCTCACGCTGGGACTTCTCGGCTTCTTCGGCTACTACAACGGGGGCGCCTACCACTTCCCGAAGCGCATCCACGTTCACGAGTTCTTCCACTACTTCATCGGCGCGAAATACTTTCCGGAACTCGGCTACACGCACCTCTACGAATGCGCCAACCTGGCCGAGGCGGAGCAGGGATTCCGCCGACGCGTGGAGTTGCGCACGATTCGGGACCTGAGAAAGAACGAGATCGTTCCGGCCACGTATGTCCTGGAGGACCCGGAGCGCTTCAAGCGCGGCTTCCTCCGTCCGTTCACGCCCCAGCGCTGGGAGGATTTCAAGCACGACATCGCGTATTTCCGCGACCGCGCGGGCATCGTCGGTTGGGAGAAGATGCTGCAGGATCACGGCTACAATCCTTCGCCCGTCTGGAACATGGCCGGGTCGCTCCTCGCGAATCTGGGGCCGGCCTCCGATTCGCTCATCGTCGGCTTCCTCGGCTGGATCGACCCCGCGCTCCTGCTGATCACCTTCGGCCTCATCGTCTGGGCCTTCGGCTGGCGCGTGGCGTGCGTGGCCGCCCTCTTCTTCGGGACCAACGAACCGGCGCTCTACTTCTGGACGGGGGGCGGCTACCTCAGGCAGGACTGGTTCCTCTGGGCCGTGGCCGGCATCTGCCTTCTCAAGCGCGGCAAGCCGGCCCTTGGCGGGGCAAGCCTGGCCGTCTCGACGCTTCTTCGCGTCTTTCCGGTCGGCTTTTTCGTCGTCATCGGCCTGAGGCTCGCGTGGATTCTCTTCCGCGAGCGCCGCATCGACCGCACCGGCGCCAGCATCGTCGTCGGCGCCGCGCTGGCCACCGCCCTTCTCCTCCCGGCATCGAGCATGGTGGCCGGGGGCGCTTCGGCCTGGCCGGAATTCCTCAAGAACACGAAGAAGCATGCCGGCTCGCCGCTGACAAACTACATGGGCCTTCGCACCGTGGTCGGATTCCGGTGGGAGACGCGCCAGAAGGCGACCTACGACCCCCGCTCGGCCGATCCGTTCCATAATTTCCGGGAGGCGCGCAAGAACACCTTCCGCGGCGCGTTCGGACAGCCCCTCTTCCTGGTGCTGGTCGCCGCCTACCTGGCGCTCCTTTGCTGGGGGGTGCGGCGCGAGATGGAGTGGTGGGTCCTGGCGGCGTTCGGCTTCGGCGTGATCGCGGTAAGCATGGAGCTGACCTGCTACTACTTCTCGTTCCTGACGGTGGCGGCCTTCCTGTGGGAGAAGCGCGACGACATTCCGATCGGGCTCCTGCTCCTGGCGTCGTTCAGCCACGTCATCGAGTTCTCGACCTACTACTTCGACATGCGCTATCTCCTCGAGAGCATCGCGGTCCTGGCGTTCGTCGTCTGGGCGACCTGGACGTATGGCCGGCGGCCCTCCACCGTGGCCGCCGTCGTCGCCGAGGCGGAAGCCGCGCCGGCGAGCGCGGCGCCTTCCTAGGCGCCCACTCCCCCCAGCACGCCGTACGCCGCGTCGAGCGACTGGTGGTCCCCCACCAGGACGAGAATGTCTCCCGCCTGAAAGACAAAGTCGGCCTCGGGACCGAGCGTGTGCTTGCCGTCCCGCACCACGGCGATGACAAGGGCCCGCGTCCGGCCGCGAAGATCGAGTTCCGCGAGGGTCTTCCCCACCGCCGGCGATCCGGGATCCAGATAGTAGGTATCGGTCGTGGCGCCGGCGATCATCCGCGTGACCGACGTCATGAGCGACCCCGTGATGTCGCCTCCGCGTAAGAACGAGTACCCCTCCTGCCGCAGTGCCTGCTCTTGGAGCCGGACGACGTTCGCGGGAACGTGGAAGCGCCGGAGCACGCGCGCCAGGATCGCGATCGAGGTCTCGAATTCCTCGGGGATCACCTCGTCCGCGCCGAGCCGGTAAAGTTCCTTCACCTCCGCGACGAGCCGCGTGCGCGCGATGATGTAGACGCGGGGGTTGCTCTGGCGGGCCTGGTGTACGGCGAACCGCGTGGCCGCCGGATCGGAGATGGCCAAAACCACCACCGACGCGCGATCGAGACCGCAGTCGCGGAGCCCCTCCGGACGCGAGACGTCGCCGAAGTGGACTCTCTCCCCGGCTTCCCGCGCGCGGCGGATGATGGCGGTGTCAAGTTCGAGGACGACGTAGGGTACGCCGACCTCGCGCAGGACGCGGGCGACGTTCCTGCCGTTCACGCCGTAGCCGGCGACGATGACGTGGTCGCGCAGCGGCGGCTCCGCGCCCGCCCCCTTCGCCGCCGCCGACGTGGCGGCACCCGCATCGATCGCCGGAATCGCCGCGCCGGAGATGCGCCCCTCCGCGGAGACCCCCGCGGGAGGGAGATGAACGTGCGTTCCCGTGTGCGCGCCTGCCCAGGCCGCTCCGCTCAAGAGAAACGGCGTCAGGATGAGCGAGATGACCGCGACGGCGATGAACTGCTGGCTCTGCGCCGCGGAGAGGAGCCCCTGGTCCAGCCCGATCCGCGCGAGGACGAACGAGAACTCTCCCACCTGCGCCAGGGAGATTCCCACGACCACGGCGATCCGGAGCGGAAAGCCGAGGAGCCGGACGATTCCCCCCGCGACCACGGCCTTCACGGCCATGGAGAGGACGAGCCAGCCGCCAACCGGACCCGCCATCGACAGAAGCGCAGCCGGGACGAGGAGCATCCCGATCGAGATGAAGAAGACGCTGCTGAAGAGGTCGCGGAACGGAAGGATCTCCGCGACGATCTGGTGCGAGTATTCCGACTCGCTGACAAGCAGTCCGCCCAGGAAGGCGCCGAGCGCCGGCGAAAGTCCGAGCGCGCCCGTGATGAGCGAGGCGCCCAGGCAGATCGCGACCGCCATCATCACGTAGAGCTCCCGCACGCCGCTCCGGATCACCGCGTTCACCAGCCGCGGCATGCCGTAGCGCGCGAGGAGGAAGAGGGCGACGATCGCGGCCACGCCCAGGAGGAGCCCCGGCCCCAACGCCAGCCGGCTCGTCCCCGCTAAGATTGGCGTCGCGATGAGCATCGGCACGATGGCCACGTCCTGGAAGAGGAGGATCCCCAGGAGGAGCCGTCCCTGCGGCGCGTGCGTCTCTCCGCGCTCGGCGAGGAGGCGGAGAATCATGGCCGTGGAGGAGAGCGCGATGAGCATGCCGGCGAAGACCGCCTTCGGGAGCGTCGCGCCGACCGGCAGCGCCAGGAGGAGCGCGGCGATGGCCGCGATGGTCCCCACGACTTGGAGCGGGCCGGCCAGGAGGAAGGCTCGCCAAATCTCCTTCAGCCGGGCCAGAGAGAACTCCAGGCCGATCATGAAGAGGAGCACCGCGACGCCGATGTCGGCCAGGATTTCGACGTGATGCGGATCGCTCACCAGCCGGAATCCGCCGGGGCCGATCAGGATCCCCGTGAGCATGAACCCGACCGCCGACGGCAGGCGCAGCCGGCGGCTGGGCAGGAGCACGAGCAGTGCCGCCGTCAGCGTGATGACGAGGTCCTGCAGGAAAGAGGCCGTGCCCATGCTAGAGGACGCGAATCGCCTGGGCGAACCGCTCGATCTCCGAGACGGTGTTGTAGTGGCAGAGGCTCACGCGCGCCACGCCGGCATCGGGGTCGAATCCGGCGGCGCGCAGGAGACGGGGCGCGTACATGTGCCCCTCGCGAGCGTGAATGCCGTGGGCGGCGAGGCGATCGACGATGGTGGCGGGCGTCTTCCCCGCCACCGCGAAGGAGACGGTGGGAACGCGAGCGTCGACTCGCGACGGATCGGCATCGCCCAGGATCGAGACGCCCGGGACCTCGAGCACCGCTTCCAGCAGCCGCGCGGCGAGAACCATCTCGTAGGCACGGATCCGCGCCATCGTGCGGCCGAGGGACGCGCCGAGCGCCGCGGCTTCCTTCTCGTTGCAAGTTTCGAGGTCGGGGAGCGCCGGCACGGCCGACTCCTCCGCGGTGGCAAGGTAGTGCATCGCCGCCGACAGGCCCGCCATTCCCTCGAAGTTCTGCGTCCCCGCCTCGTAGGCGTAGGGCGTCGTGGCTGGAATGAAGTGCTCCCGCGCCGGCTCGAGCGCGTTCAACAGCTCGCGCCGTCCCCATAGGAATCCCATGTGGGGGCCGAAGATCTTGTAGCCGGAGAAGGCGAGGAAATCGGCGCCGAGCGCCTGGACGTCGATCGGTCCGTGCGGCCCGTAGTGGACGGCGTCCACGAACGTCCAGGCTCCATGCTCGCGCGCCAGCCGGGCGGCGGCGGCGACGTCGACCAGCCTTCCGCTCGTGTTCGACGCGAGCGGGAGGGCCACGATTCGCACGCGCCCCTCGCGGAGGATCGCGGCCAGATCGTCCAGCTCCAGGCGCGCCTCGGCGCCACCGCGCGTCTTCCACCAGCGCGGCTCCACGCCGCTTCGCTCCAGCCTCAGCCACGGGCCGACGTTCGCCTCGTGATCGAGCTCGGTGACGACGACCCGGTCGCCTGGCTTCAATGTCGGGCGAATGGCCTCGGCCACGGTCCGCATCACGGAGGTCGAGTTCTGTCCGAAGAAGATTTCCTCGGGCCCGGCCGCGTTCAGGAACGCCGCCAGCCGGCGGCGCGTCGCGAGGATCATGGCGTCGACGGCGCGGGAGCGGTCGTAGCGGCCGCCACGCTGCACGTTTCGCCGCTCCAGGTGCTCGCGGACGGCCGCGACGACCTCGTCGGGCGCCTGCGCCCCCGCGGCGTTGTCGAAGAAGACCGGGGCGCCCGCCGCTCGAAGGGCCGCGAAACGAAGGCGCGCCGCATCCGCGTGAAATGGATCGCTTCCCCTCGTGCGCGCCGCCGCCACCGGGCCCGCCTCTCCCGCCTCAGACCTCGACATAGACCTCGCCTCCTTCTTCCTTCACGGGGAAGGTGCGCACCGCGACCACCGGCGCCTGTGGATGCTGCCCGGTCTTCACGTTGATGGGCCAGCCGTGATCCGGACAGCGGACGACCTCGCCGGTCAGCGAGCCCTCTCCCAGATTGCCTCCCATGTGGGGACACTGGTTCCGGATGGCGTAGACCGCGCCGTCGCATCGGAAGAGGGCGATCTTCAACTCGTTCACGCTGACGATCGTCCCCTTCCCTTCGACGACGTCGTCCGTTCTCGCCACCTTGTGGAATTCCGCCATGTCCCTCCCCATTCGCTCCCGCGGCGCCCGGCGCGCGGCGGCCCGCCGGGCGCACCAAATGAAAACCGGCGCCCCGTTTCCGGAGCGCCGGTCGAGTCTACCGATCCAATAGCCAGGGGCCTAGAGGCCTCCGCAGCCGCAACCACCGCCGCCTCCGCCACCGCCGTTGCCACCGCCGCTGCTGCCGCCACCGCCGCTGCCGCAGCCTCCGCCCTGCGCGCCTTCCTCCTCACCGCTGGAGAAGGAATTGCCGCAGCCGCACGACTTGACCGCGTTCGGATTGTTGATCTTGAAGCCGCCGCCCTGCAGGGAGTCGTCGAAGTCGATCGACGCACCTTCGAGGTGCTGATGGCTCTGGTTATCCACGATGACCTTCACGCCGTCGTGATCGAAGACGAGATCTTCGGCCGTGGGCGGCTCGTCGGCGATTTGCATCCCGTACTGAAGACCGGAGCAGCCACCGCCGGCAACGAAGACGCGGACGCCTACGAACGTGCCTCCGTTCTGATCCATGATGGACTTGAGTTCCGAAGCAGCCTTTTCGCTCAGGGTGACCATGACCTTGGAATCCTCCGATTCTACCTATGTCCCTCTCGGGCTCCGCCTCGATGGGGTGCAAACTGCGTGCCCAACGGGTTCAGATGCGGGCCGAGCCCCGAAGATGCGTCCTTATCTATCGTTAAGTTTACCGGAATGTCCGGTCGCCTGTCAACGTGCTCCGGGAGGGCGGTCAGGAGGACGCCCCTGTTGCAGGATGCGGAGCAAATTCGTGCCGCCCGAGCGAGTCGTGGTCCCGGCCATGGCCACCACCCAGTCGCCCGTCCGGAGGACCTTCATCCGGATCAGGATCCGGAGGCCGGCCTCCACCATTCCGCCCGCCGTCCTCCACATCGGCACCTGGATCGGCACCACCCCCCAGGCCAGGGAGAGCCTGCGGCAGGTGGAGCGGAGCGGGCAGAGGGCGAGGATGGTCTGCGCCGGCCTCGACTTGCTGACCAGCCGCGCGGAGTAGCCGGTGTGGGTGAAGACGACCAGCGAGCGTGCCCGGATCTCCCGGGCCGCCTGGTAGGCCGTGTGCGCCAGCGCGTGGGTCGGGGACGCGAGCGTGGAGCCGTCGGAACGGCGCGGCACTCTCGTCGTGGCGGAGAATTCGTCGGCTTCCGACGCGATCCTGGCCATCGTCGCGACGGCCGCGTCGGGATAGCGCCCGACCGCCGTCTCGGCGCTCAGCATGACCGCGTCGGTGCCGTCGAAGATGGCGTTGGCCACGTCCGAGGCCTCGGCCCGCGTGGGGCGGCTGGCATGGACCATGGATTCGAGCATCTGCGTCGCGGTGATGACCAGCACCTCGCGACGGTTCGCGCGATCGATGATCCGCTTCTGGAGAATCGGCACCCGCTCCGTGGGGTACTCCACGCCCAGGTCGCCGCGCGCCACCATGACGCCGTCGGCGACGTCCAGGATCGCCTCGAGGTTCTCGATCGCCTCGCGCCGCTCGATCTTCGCGATCACGAGCGGCTGGTGCTTCACCCCCCGCATGAGCCGGCGGAGCCCCACGATGTCGTCGGGGCCGCGCACGAACGAGAGCGCCACGTAGTCGACGCCCAGGTCGAGCCCCAGCTTCAGATCGTTTCGATCCTTCGCCGTCAGGGCTGGCACGCCGAGCCGCACGCCGGGGAAATTGACTCCCTTGTGGTCCGAGATGACGCCGCCGCGAACGACACGCGCACGGAGTCCTCCGCGGACGCGCGCGGTCACCTTCAACTCCACCAGGCCGTCGTCGATCAGCACCCGGTCTCCGTTCCGCACGTCGCGAAGGAGGTCGGGATAGGAGATGGGAATGTGCGTCGCGTCGCCCAGTCCCCGGTGGCTCGTAAGGAGGATTTCCACGCCGTTCGCCACCTTGACCGAGCCGCCCTCGAGCTCGCCGACCCGGATGCGGGGGCCCTGGAGGTCGAGGAGGATGCCGACGTTTTTGCCGGCGCGCGCGGAGACGGAGCGGACGAGGCGGAAGGCGCGCGTGTGATCGCGACCGGTGCCGTGGGAAAAATTGAGCCGCGCCACGTCGAGCCCCGCGCGGATCATTCGCGCGAGGACGGCGGGCGTGGCCGATGCGGGCCCGAGCGTGGCGACGATCTTGGTGCGGCGCACGCTAGACGGAAAGCGTGGCGAGAACCTCATCGGCGTGGCCTTCGACCTTTACGCGGCGGAAGACGTTTTCCACCTTCCCCTCCCGGTCGATGACGAAGGTCGTGCGCTCGACACCCCAGAACGACCGCCCATAGAGGCTCTTCTCCTTGTACGCGCCGAATCGCCGGCAGATGGCGGCGTCGACGTCGGAGAGAAGCGGGAACTGGAGGTTGTACTTCTGCGCGAACCGCTGATGGCTGAGTTCATCGTCGAGGCTGATGCCGAGAACGACGGCGTCCTTCGACGTGATGCGCGACATGTTGTCGCGAAACCCGCACGCTTCCATGGTGCAGCCGGGCGTGTCGTCCTTGGGATAGAAGTAGAGCACGACGCGCTTGCCGCGGAATTCGGCCAGGGTGACCTTGCGCCCCAGCGTGCTCGGAAGCGAGATGGCGGGCGCTTCCATGCCGACCGTGAGTCCCTCGCCGGGCCAATCGGGCGAGCCGGGCTTCGGCTTGCGGCGCGACGGAGTCGGAAGGATCGGCGGCTCGTGGACCACCACCGGGATCGGCGGTTCCACCATCTCGAATTCCAGCCCCACCCGCTCGTGGCCGCCGGGCTCGGATCCGTGGTGGGCGCCGGAGCCGCTCTTGCCGCCCATCCTTCCCTTCCCGCCCATTTTTCCGATCGGCGCGGGAGCGCCCTTGGGCGCGGCCGTTCTCACGACGGGGCGCGCGGGCGTCTTGGCGGCGGGCTTGGCCGGGACCATGGCCCGGTCCTTCGTCGCGAACTTGATCGGGGCGACCTTCGCCGCCGGCTTGGCCGCCTTCTTGACAGCCGGACTCACGGCCTGCTTCGTAGCCTTCCGGGCGGAGGGGGCTGCCGTCTTCTTGGCCTTTCCCTGCGGGGAGGCCTTCGGTTGCTTCTTCCCCGATCCCTTGCTGGCGCTCTTCGGAGCCACGAGTTCCCCCTCTATCTGCTTGTAATACAGAATCTTAGCGGAATTCTTGGCCTCGCACGCCGCGGGCCTTCTGCCGCTCCGTTTCGCGGCATCCTACCCGCAATGGGCTTGCGGTTCAAGTGAGGTGGGTGGATCTAGTTTCGAACGGTGGAGAATGTGAAGACGCTTTCGTCAAATGCGGCCGGCGCCGCCACGTTCTCGAAGCGGAGCATGACCGGTTTCCCCTGGAAGCGGCGCTGGAGCGCGAGCTTCACGGGACCGATGCCGGTCCACGCCTCCCAGGAGGCGCCCGAGGGAGGCGGTTTCTGGCCGGTCAGCACGTAGTCCCAGCGATCGATCAGGTGGGTCTTGCGATTCACGTAGAGCCAGTAGCGGTCGTCCGATGTGAGCCCCGTGCCTGCGACGAACGAGAGTTCGAGGACGTCGTAGACCGTCTCGAGCGTCCGCTCGTTCCGTGCGTAGCGGATTCGCACGCCGGGATCGCGCAGCTTGAACGGCATCGTGATCCAGTAGGTATCGTTCACCCAGCGCTCGTATCCGTTCTGAACGATCGCCGCGACGCGCGCCGAGTCGCTTTCCCCGATTCCCTCCACGAAGGCGGATCCCTTCCTGTCGGCGAGCGTGAAGATGGCGGCGACCTGCTTCCCCTGGTCGTCCGGCCCCTCCACGCGGCAGCGCCCGTTCCGCTTGTCCCACCAGTGGCGAAACCGCGCGACCTCCTTGCCTTCCCGCACCACGACGAAGTCGAAGCGGAAATAGGGAAGCCGGTCCCACGTTTCCTGGCCGCCCATGGCGTCGGTCATCGCGCGAACGATTCCCGCGCTCTCGGGGTCGACGTCGGCGGCGGGGGGAGACGAGGCGAGGGCTCGAGGCGGAAACCACGCCGCCGCGCCCAGTAGCAGGATTGAAAGGAGGAGGATCCGCGCGCGCCGCATCAGTCGAGGCCGCTCAGCGCCTCGATCGTCTTGGCGCGATCGGGCACCCGGCCGAATTCGTGGAGCTCCGCGTAGCGGACGATGCCCCGCTTGTCGATGACGAAGGTCGAACGCTCCGCGAAGCCCTCCTCCCGGAAGACGCCGTACGCCATGGCGACGGCTCCGTGCGGATAGAAGTCCGCCAGCAGCGGAAACTCGACCCCGACGCTCTCCGCGAACGCCTTGTGGACCGCCGAGGAGTCGACGGAGATGCCGAGCACCTGGGCGTCGTGGTCCTCGAATCGCTGCCGCTCCTTGCTGTACCCCGGCATCTGCACCGCGCAGACGCTGGTGAAAGAGAGCGGATAGAAGACGAGCACGACGTTTTGCTTCCCCAGGAACGAGGAGAGCGACACGGCGTTGCCTACCTGGTCCTTCAACGTGAAGTCGGGTGCCTTCTCCCCGATCTTGATCGGCGTCAGCGAGGTCATGGTCACGGTCATGGAGGGGTCTCCGGGGACATCCCTAGGCCGTCGCGGTCTCCGGCGGCGCCGTGGCGGCCGCCTTCCGCGCGAGCGTCTCGGCGTCGTTCACTCCCTGTTGGACTTCCTTCGGCACGTAGTCGAGGAGGTACTTGAGGCTGTGCGACTCCTTGATGAGCGACCGCGTGATCACGAGGCGCTGGACCTGGTTCGTCCCCTCGTAGATTTGCGTGATCTTCGCGTCGCGCATGTACTTCTCGATCGGATAGTCCTTCATGTAGCCGTAGCCGCCGAAGATCTGCACGGCGTCGGTCGTCACCTGCATCGCCGTGTCGGTGGCGAAGAGCTTGCACATGGCCGCGAGCTTCGAGACGTTCGGGGCCCCGTCGTCCACCGCCTTCGCCGCCGCGTAGATCAGATGCCGCGACGCCTCCACGCGGGTCGCCATGTCGGCCAGCATCGCCTGGATCATCTGAAACGAGATGATCGGCGCGTCGAACTGCTCGCGAAAACCGGCATAGACGGTGGCGTAATCCAGCGCTCCCGCCGCGAGCCCCATCCCCTGCGCCGCCACGCCGGGGCGGGCGCGATCGAGCGTCTGCATGGCGTGCCTGAAGCCGTGCCCGGCAATCTCGCCCAGGAGGTTCTTCTCCGGGATGCGGCAATTCTCGAAGTGGAGTTCCACGACGGGAACGCAGCGGATTCCCATCTTGTCCTCCACCTTGCCGATCCGGAATCCGGGCGTTCCCTTCTCCACGATGAACGCGGAGATGCGCCGCGACTTGGAATTCGGATCGCTGACCGCAAACACCGTGTAGATATCGGCGGCGCCGCCGTTCGTGTTCCACTTCTTCTCGCCGTTCAGCACCCAGTGGTCGCCGTCGCGAACGGCGCGGGCGTGAAGGCTGGCGGCGTCACTCCCGGCGAACTTCTCGGAGAGGCCGAAGGAGATCAGCTTCTCCCCCGTGGCAATCGCGGGGAGGTAGCGCTTCTTCTGATCGTCGGTGCCTCCTACGAGGATCGGAAAACTCCCGAGCGCGTTCACGGCGTAGAGAACGCCGACGCCGCCGCAGGCGCGGGAGAGCTCCTCGACGCAGATGCAGAGATCGAGGACGCCGCCCCCCGATCCGCCGTACTCCTTGGGGATCCAGACGCCCATGAGGCCAGCCTCGGCCAGCGCATCCTTGATCTCCCACGGATATTCTTGAAGCCGATCGTATTTCGCGGCGAGCGGGCGGACCACCTTGTCGGCGACCGCGCGCGCGCGCTCACGCCACATGAGATTTTGCTCGCTCAGGAATCCAGCCACGGGCGGCCTCGCTTGAATGAAGTGGAGGGTTGAATCGCCCGCCGGCCCGGGGGGCGACGGGGGGAACCCCGATTATTCCCGATGGCGCGGGGCTTTGCCACCCCGAGTTTGGGCTCCCACGGGGCGGCCAGGGGTGACGAAAGGATTACCTTCGAGGAACATTCGCCAGGGAATCCGATCCCAGGGAGGGGCGGCCGTCTGGCATCCGATCCGGGGGGAGGTCGCCACGGCCCGATCGGGGATCGAATCCCCCTCCTCGATCCAGACGACCCTGCCGCGAAGATCCTCTCGGTTCTGCTCGAGGTCGAGGCCGAGGGCCTGGCAGAGTTTGGCGGGTCCGCTCATCAGGAGATGCGGACGATCGGTGCCGCGGGCACGGGCCATTCGCGGGAGGCCCTCCAGCGGTTCTGCCGCCCGGATCAGCACCGCGGCCGGGAAACCCTCGCGCTCGGCGACGGCGTTCAGAAGGTGATGCATGCCGTACGTGAGGTAGACGTACGCCATGCCGGGAGGTCCGTACATCACGTCCGTGCGCGGAGTGCGGCCGGCGCGCGCGTGACACGCCTTGTCCGCCTCCCCCACGTAGGCCTCCGTCTCCACGATCCGACCGCGCAGGATCTCGCCGTCGGGAAGGCGGCGCGTCAAGACCGAGCCGAGCAGCTCGCGCGCCACGGTGAGCGTCGGGCGCGCGTAGAAGGAACGGGGGAGCGGACGTGGCATGGCGCCATTGTAGTAGAATCGCCGGATGCCCCACCCCGACGGAAGACGAGGCCCCGGTCTTGGACCGCGAGTGGTCCTCTTTCTCACCGTCTTCATTCACCTGCTCGGCTTCGGGCTCCTCCTTCCCGTTCTCCCCTATTACGCGAAGACCTACGGCGCGGGCGGGCTCGTGGTCGGGCTCCTCTCGGCGTCGTTCTCGTTCTTCCAGTTTCTCTTCGCGCCGGTCTGGGGCCGGCTCTCCGATCGCGTCGGCCGCCGCCCGATCCTCCTGGGGAGCCTGATCGTCACTTCAGCCTCCTACGTAGTGTTCGGTTTCTCCCACTCGCTCTGGCTTCTCTTCGTCTCTCGCATCGTCGCGGGGATCGCCGGCGCCGTCCTGCCGACCGCCCAGACCTACATCGCCGACACGACGTCGCCCGAGGAGCGGACGAAGGGGATGGGGATGATCGGCGCGGCGCTCGGCCTCGGCTTCACGTTCGGTCCGGCCATCGGCGGGGCGCTGAGCCACTGGGGCTATTCGGTACCGGCGTTCGCGTCCGCGGGCTTCGCCCTCGTCGCGGCGATCCTCGCCTTCTTCCTGCTGCCGGAGTCGCTCTCGCCGAAGGCGCGCGAGGCCGCCGCCGCGAACCGGCGCGAGCGTCCCGGGCTCACCGCGGCCTTCACCGACGCCTTCGCGCGCCCGGCGGTGAGGCCGGTGCTGCTTCTCTACTTCATCGGCACGCTCTGCTTCGCAGGACTCGAGGCGACGTTCGCCCTGTTCGGGCACGACCGCTATGGACTCAGCGCCATGAACGTCGGGTACCTTCTCGCGTACATGGGCGTCCTGGCCGTGGTGATGCAGGGCGGGCTGGTGGGGCGATTGGCGCGAAGATTCGGGGAGCCGCGCCTGGTGCGGAGCGGGTTTCTTCTGTTGGCGGCCGGGATGCTGGCCGCCGGTGGCGCGCCGCCCTTCTCCTGGCTTCTCGTGGCGCTGGCTGGCGTGGCGCTCGGCAACGGCCTCTCGAGTCCCTCGCTGGCGGGATTGGTCTCGATCGCGACCGCGGCCGGCGAACAAGGGAGCGTGCTCGGCGTCTATCAGGCGCTCGGGAGTCTGGCGCGAACGATCGGTCCGTTCCTCGGTGGCCTCGCCTTCGACACGCTGGGACCGACCAGTCCGTTGTGGATCGGGGGGACGATCCTCGCGTTCGCGTCGTTCCTCGCGGGATCGCTGCCGCGGCGCCAGCCGGCGGCGGAGAAGCCGTAGCCATTAAACGGGGGACGCCACGTCGGCGTCCCCCGCGCAGTCCTCCGTTCGCCTAGCGCCGCGGAACTACTTCCCGATCGCCTTCTTGATGCTGGTGCGGAACTTCTCGAGACCCTCGGCGACTTCCGCCTTGCCGATGATGAGCGAGGGACGGAAGCGGATCGACTGCGAGCCGCAGCCGAGAACCACCACGCCCTCCTCGTAGGCCTTCGCGGTGATCTTGTCGCGAAGCTGCGCGTCGCGAAGATCGAAGGCGCACATGAGGCCCTTGCCGCGGGCGTTCATCACGTGCTCCGGGAACTCCTTCACTAGCGACTCGAGGCCGGCCAGAAGCTCCGCCCCGCGCGCCGCCGCGTTCCCGACCAGATTCTCCTCCACCATGATCTCGAGGTAGCGCTGGCAGCGGATCATGTCGACCAGGTTCCCGCCCCAGGTGGAATTGATTCGGCTGGAGACGTGGAAGACGTTCTCCTTCACGTCCTCGATCCGGTCGGTCGCGATGAAGCCGCAAACCTGGGCCTTCTTGCCGAAGGCGACCATGTCGGGACGGATGCCGTAGTGCTCGTGCGACCAGAACTTGCCGGTGAGTCCGAAGCCCGCCTGCACTTCGTCGAAGACGAGCATGGCTTCGTACTGGTCGGCGATCCGGCGCAGTTCCTTGAAGAACTCAGGACGGAAGTGGTTATCGCCGCCCTCGCCCTGGATCGGCTCGATGATGATCGCCGCGATGTCGTCCTTGTGTGTCTCGAACGCACGTTCCATCTGCGCGACGGCGAGCGCTTCCCGGGCCGCCACGTCGGCGACTCGCTCCGCGGTGAGCGGGAAGACCACCTTCGGATTGGACACGCGCGGCCAGTCGAACTTCGGGAAGTAGGCCGTCTTTCGCGGATCGGTCGTGTTGGTGAGCGTCAGCGTGTAGCCCGAGCGGCCGTGGAACGCCTGCTCGAAGTGGAGGACCTTCGTGCCGCGCTCCTCGCGATATCCGCGGGCGAGGTTCTTCCGCACCTTCCAGTCGAACGAGGCCTTGAGCGCGTTCTCCACGCCCAGCGTCCCACCCGCCACGAAGAAGGCGTGCTTGAAGACCGGCTCCATCGTGTGGCGCGCGAAGGTCTCGACGAACTCCGCCATCTCAGTCGTGTAGACGTCGCTGTTCGTCACGTTGTGAAGCGCCACCTTCAGGAGGCGCGCCTGGAACTCCGGCGTTTTCATGCCGGGGTGATTCATGCCGAGCGGGTTCGAGGCGAAGAAGGAGAAGAAATCCATCAGCTTCTTCTGGCCTCTCGAATCGTGGAGCCAGATCCCCTGGCTCTTGTCGAGGTCGAGGACGAAGTCGAAGCCGTCGGCGAGCATGTGCTTCGCCAGGGTCGCGTGGACCTGGTCTGGCGTCACGTGGACGCTGGTGCTGGTGCTGGTCGGATTCATCGGCGCGCTCCTCTCTGATACGGGACGGGTTGCGGGGGTTGACGACGAAGGGGCCGTGGCCCCGGTATCAATCGAGCTTCAGGCGGCGCTGTTCCTTGGCGGTCGCCAGGACCATCACCGTGCGCGTCTGCCGCACGCCGCGCAGGGTGTTCAACTTCTCGATCAGGAGGCGGCGAAACGCCGTCATGTCCGGCACGCGCACCTTGAGAAGGAGCGAAAACTCTCCCGTGATGTGATGGCATTCCAGGACTTCGTCGAGCGCGCTGGCCGCCCCGATGAAGGCCTTCTCGAACTTCGGATGCTCCACGAAGATCTCGACGAAGGCGGTGATGTCGTGTCCGAGCTTCCGTTCGTCCAAGATCGCGACGTAGGCTCGGATGTAGCCCGCGCGCTCCAGCTTCCGGATCCGCTCGTTCACCGAGGGCGCGGTGAGTCCAACCTTCCGCGCCACCTCCGCCTGCGCCATCTTCGCGTTGTCTTGGAGCAGGCTCAGGATTTTCCGGTCGATGACGTCGAGGCCGTTCCCTGACTCCACTTTTATTCGTTCTCTCGTAGCCATTGCCTAATATTATTCGGCATTTGTCTTGCTAAAGTCAACATTTGTTTTGTATACGACCCATCCACCCTTTCCCGGTACGGCCTTGTCCCCCACCGCATCAAAGGGGTACGCTGACGGTGTTCGAAAGGAAATGGCCACCCCGACCCACCGGAGACGCATGAACCGCCCACAAACGATTAAACAACTTAGAGTTACCGACTACCAGCCACGGTCCGTGAAGGAGGAGATGAGGGCCAACCTCATCGCCGCCATGGAGAAGCGGGAGACGCTTTTCCCCGGCATCATCGGCTACGACCGGACGGTCATCCCCCAGATCGAGAACGCGATCCTGAGCGGCCACGACTTCATCCTGCTTGGGCTCCGGGGCCAGGCGAAGACGCGGCTCCTGCGCGCCCTCTCGCGCTTCCTCGACGAGTGGATGCCGGCCATCGAGGGGTGCGAACTGAACGACGATCCGCTCCGGCCGATCTGCCCCGCCTGCAAGCGGCGCGTGGAGGAGGCGGGCGACGAGGTGCCGATCCGCTGGATCCACCGGGGCGAGCGCTATCGCGAGAAGCTGGCCACGCCCGACGTGACGATCGCCGACCTGATCGGCGACATCGACCCGATCAAGGCGGCGAACATGCGGCTCTCCTACAGCGATCCCGACGTCATGCACTACGGCATCATTCCGCGGACCAACCGCGGCATCTTCGCCATCAACGAGCTTCCCGACCTCCAGCCGCGCATCCAGGTGGGGCTCCTGAACATTCTCGAGGAGAAGGACATTCAGGTCCGCGGATTCCCGATCCGCCTCCCGCTCGACATCCAGATCGTCTTCTCGGCGAATCCGGAGGATTACACGAACCGCGGCAACATCATCACGCCGCTTCGCGACCGGATCGCCTCCCAGATCATGACGCACTACCCCTTCACGGTCGAAGACGCCATCCAGGTGACCGAGCAGGAAGCGTGGGTGAAGCGCCCCGGCGGCCTGGAAGTCATCGTGCCGCCTTACATCCGCGAGCTGGTGGAGGTCGTGGCGATGCAGGCCCGGAAGTCGTCGTACGTCGACCAATCGAGCGGCGTCAGCGTCCGCATGACGATCTCACTCTTGGAGAACGTGATTTCGAACGCCGAGCGGCGGGCCATTCGCCACCGCGAGCGGCGTGTCGCGGTCCGCATCTGCGACTTCCAGAACGGAATCGCCTCCATCACCGGCAAGGTAGAACTGGTCTACGAGGGCGAGCAGGAAGGCTCCGTGGCGGTGGCGAAGCATCTCGTGGGAAAGGCCGTAAAGGAACTCTTCGTGAAGTATTTCCCCGACGCCTACAAGGCGAAGGAGAAGGGCGAAGGGGCCGCCTCCGAGTACGACCCTGTCCTCCGGTGGTTCGCGCAGGGAAAGAAGGTTGAGATCTCGGACGATCTCCCGACGCGCGAATTCCACAAGCACCTCGCGCAGGTCGCGGGGCTGGAGGAACTCTCGAAGCGCTACCTCCCGGTGAAGGACCCGGCGGAGCTTCCGACCGCCATGGAGTTCGTGCTGGAGGCACTCCACCAGAGCTCGATCCTGGCCAAGGAGAGGACCGACACGGCGGCGCTCGCCTACACCGACATGTTCTCCACGATGCTCGGGAAGCCCGGGGAGGCCGACGACTAGGGCCTTCGGGCGCCCGGCCGCGGAGCGACGACCCCGCCATGGATTTCCGCTATTCCCAGTGGGACGACAAGATTCTTCGGGACTTGAATTTCCTGCGTAATCTCCTCTCCCTCTATAACCGCATCCTCCTCATGACCGATGGCAACGTGGACGAGGCGTTTCGCGCCATGGCGGATTTGGGCGAGCGCTTCGGCTTCTTCAACGAGAAGTTCACGCTGGAGGACTTCAAGAAGCAGCTGCACGATCAGGATGCCATCAAGGAAGTGAACGGGAAAAACGTCCTCACCGGCAAGGGCGAGAAGATGATCCGGAAGGACGCTCTCGACCGGATCTTCTCGAATCTGGCCCGCGATTCCTCCGGCGAGCACCGCGTCCCGCGGACCGGCTCGGGGGGCGACCGGACCACGGAGACGCGGCCCTACGCGTTCGGCGACTCGGTCTCCGACATCGACTTCCTCTCCAGCGTGCGGAACTCCATGCGGCGGACCCGCGGCGCCTGGGGCGAGGAAGGGGCGTCGCTTCACGAGGACGACCTGGAAGTCTTCGAGACCGAGCACCTCTCCTCGTGCGCGACGGTCGTCCTGATCGACGTGAGCCATTCGATGATTCTCTACGGCGAGGACCGGATCACGCCGGCCAAGCAGGCGGCGCTTGCCCTCTCCGAGCTGATCATGACGCGCTATCCCAAGGATTCGATTTCGGTCGTGCTCTTCGGGGACGACGCGTGGGAGGTGAAGGTGCGGGACATCCCCTACGTCTCGGTGGGGCCGTACCACACGAACACGAAGGCGGGACTGCAGCTGGCGCAGAAGATCCTGGCGCGCCAGAAACACGTGAACAAGCAGATCTTCATGATCACCGACGGGAAGCCGTCGGCCATTCACGAGAACGGACGTCTCTACAAGAACGCGTTCGGCCTCGATCCCAAGATCGTGAACAAGACCTTGGACGAGGCCGTGCAGTGCCGCCGGAAGAGGATCCCCGTCACCACCTTCATGGTGACGCAGGATCCCTATCTCGTTCGCTTCGTCGAACGCTTCACGCAGCTCAACAAGGGCCGCGCCTACTACTCCGACCTTGAATCGCTCGGCTCCTACCTCTTCGTCGACTACAGCCGGAACCGCCGGCGGCGGGTGAACTAGGCTGGCACGCGCGGCGATTGGCGCGGCGCCGGCGATTACAGGTAGAAGCCGTACCCCACCTGAAGCGTCACGAAGTCGAGATCGGTGAACGTGTCGCCCTCGAAGATGTGGTGATACTTGAGCCCCGCCCCCCAGACGCCGCTGTCGCCCGCCGGAGCCCCGAACCCCGCGCCCAGGTTGATTCCGAAGTTCGTCTCGCTCACGCTTCCCGAGATGACGCCGACGAACGGGACGAAGATCGGGCCCGTGTCGAAGTCCACGTTGTAGAGCCCCACTCCCCCGCCGAACCACGGATGGACCCGCCCGCTACTCGGAAGGAACGCGTCGAGGTTGAACGTAAAGGGAATCACGGTGGCGTCTCCGGCGAACCCGTCGCCGTCGAAGCCGTGGTAAGCGACCCCCGCCGAGAAGAGGACCGAGCGACTGATCCCGTGCGCGATGTTGGCGCCGAATCCCAATCCGCCGTCGAACACGTCTCCGAAATCGCCCGTGGGACTGGAGAAGCCACCGTGGAGGCGGAGAATTGTCTGGCCTTGGGCCCCATGTCCCTCGGAGCGCGGGGCTCGCCGGGCAGGACGCTCGGCGGATGCCGCGAACACGTCGGGGACCATCGTGGCGGCGACCAGCCCCGCCGCGAGCAGCATGTAGATCGATCGGCGCATCGTGTCCTCCTTCGGTACTAGCGCGGGGGGCATCCCTGCTGCCCGCCCGTTCGAGATGACGTCCGGGCCGCACTCTACCATCGACCGGCGACGACGGGAAGCGCGCGGCGGCCCGCGCGGCGGCCACGCGCGGCGGCCCGCCTTGACGCTTCGTTTCCCCCGTGATGTACTCCGCCGTACGCACGCGCCGCGAACGGCGCACGCTCGAGGAGAGCCATGTCCGTCCCCACCCCGATCGCCGATCACGCCGAGCTCGACACGGAGCCCGTACCCCTTCACGACGCCTATGCCTATTGCGAGGCGATCGTTCGCGCGAACGAGGAGAACTTCCCCGTGGCCTCGCGCTTTCTCGCGCCGGAGCGCCGGCTCGCCCTCTACGCGGTCTACGCGTTCGCGCGCACGGCGGACGACGTGGCCGATGCCGACGCGCCCACCGCGGAGCGGCTGGCCGCGCTCGATCGGATCGAGGGGGCGCTCCTCCAGGCGCTGGAGGGGAATCCGCGGGGCCCCGTGCCGACCGCGCTGGCCGACGCGGTCGACCGTTTCACGCTCCCCGCCGAACCGTTCCTCGATATCCTGGCCGCGTTCCGCGACGACGCGCGCAACGCCACGTACGCCACGTGGGACGACCTGCTCCGCTACTGCCGCGGTTCGGCGAACACGATCGGCCGCATCATGCTCGCGCTTCATGACGTCGACGATCTCGACGCCGTTCGCGCTTCCGACGCGCTCTGCACCGCGCTTCAGCTGACGAACATGTGGCAGGACCTAGGGCGCGATCTCGAACGGGGGCGGCTCTTCGTGCCGCTGGAGGATCTCCGCCGCTTCGGCCTCGATCGCGAATCGATGACGCGCCCCGCCCAGCGAACGCACCTCACCCGGCTCCTCCTCCACGAATGCGCCGGCACCGACGAGCTCTACGAGCACGGGCGGCCGGTGACGCGCTTCGTGCCCGCGCCGCTCGCGATCCAGCTCCGCGCCACGGTCATCGGAGGGCGCGCCATCCTGCGCACCGTGGCGCAACGCGGTTGGCGCGTCATCAAGAACCGCCCGACGCTGAGCGGCTGGATGCGCGCTCGTGTTCTGGCCAAGGCACTCCTGGGATTCGATCGATGAGTCAGGCCGCCGCGCCGCGACTCGATCCGCCGTCCGCCGCGGGTGCACCGAAGACGCCGGGCCGGGAGCCGGGCGTCGTCACGCCGCCGTCCCCATCGCCGCGCCGCCGCTCCAATTTCGGGGTCGCCTTCGCCCTTCTTCCGAGCGACCAGCGCCACGCCATCCGCGCCGTTCACGCCTGGAGCCGGGCGGTGGACGACTCGGTTGACGAGGAGCCGGACCGGCTTCGCGCCGAGGCGCGCCTGGCGCGCTGGCGCGAGGAACTGGCGGCGCTGTACGAGCGCACGCCGTCCGAGCCGGCGACCGGTGCGCTCGCGTCCCACGTTCATCGCTTCGAGATCCCGCGGCGCTACTTCGAGGAGCTGGTCTCGGGCGTCGAGATGGACCTCACGCGCGTTCGCTACGAGACCTTCGCCGAACTCGAGCGCTACTGCTATCGCGTCGCGTCGGTCGTCGGCCTCATCTGCCTCCGCATTTTCGGGGACCACAACGAGCGGGGCCGGAAATACGCGGAATCGCTGGGGCTGGCCCTTCAGCTCACGAACATCCTCCGCGACGTGGGGGGCGACCACGCCCGCGGCCGCATCTACATCCCCGGCGAGGAACTCACGCGCTTCGGCTACACCGAGGAGTCGCTGGCGCGCGGGGAACGGAGCGATGCGTTCCGCCGGCTGATGCGCCATCAGGCCGACCGCGCGCGCGGTTACTTCGAGGCTGCGGAGGCTGAGGGGCGCTCCCTCGACCGCCGCCGCTATCTCGCGGCCGAGATCATGGGGCGCGTCTACCGCCGCCTCCTCGACAAGATCGAGGCTTCCGACTTCGACGTCTTCGGTCGCGAAGTCCGCGTGCCGCGGATCGAGCGCGTCTGGATCGCGGCCACGACGGCCGTCGCGGCGCAGTTCAGCCGGTGAAGAGACGATCGACGCCATGAGCGCTCGCCCCGACGTGATCGTGGTCGGCGCCGGTTTCGCCGGCGTCGCGGCGGCGTCGGCCCTGGCGGAACGAGGCGTCTCGGTGCTGGTCCTGGAGACGCGCCAGCGCGTCGGCGGACGCGCCGCCTCCTGGACCGATCCCCGAACGGGAGAGGTGCTCGACAACGGACAGCACGTTCTCGGCTCCTTCTACGAGGACACCCTCCGGCTCCTCGATCGCCTCGGCACGCGCGAGGCGCTCCATGCCGATTCCACGCTTCACCTGAAATTCTGGGAGCGCGGGCACGGCGAATACGAACTGAACGCGCCGAACCTCCCCGCCCCCTTTCACTGGCTGGCAGCTGTCGGAGGCTGCTCGCGGCTCTCCGCCTCGGGACGAATGGCGGCGCTGACGCTCCATCCGAAGGTGAAGGCGCTCCTGGCGGAGCCCGCGGCGGCCGCTCCGCTCACCGTGGAGCGCTGGCTTCTGGCGGCGGATGGTGCGGGCGGCGCTGAGGATCTGGCTGCGGTACTTCGGCCGCTCGCGGTCGCGGCACTCAACGAGGAGACGAAAGACGGCTCGGCGCTTCTCTTCGCCCGCGTCCTCGACCGGCTTCTCTCGGCGCCGGCGCAGAGGAGCGGGCTGGCCCTGGCGCGCCGCGGCTTGGGCGAGCTCTTCACCGGATTCGAGCGCTATCTCGAGAGCCGAGGGAGTTCCATCCGCTTCCGCACGACCGCGCTGGGGGTCCGCATCGAGAACGGGCGCGCGGCCGGCGTCTCTCTCCTGGGAGGCGAGCGGCTGGAAGCCGGCGCGGTGATCCTCGCGGTGACGCACGAGCGGCTCGGTTGGATGCTCCGCCCCGAGTTGCTCGTTCCCTATCGCGAGCTGGTCGCGACTCCGTGGTCGCCGATCGTCTCCTCCGTGCACACCTTCGACCGTCCTGTCCTGCCGGCGCGTTTCATCGGCATGATCGGAACGGCGACGCAGTGGGCGTTCGACCGCGGATCGCGCGCAGTCGACCGCCATCAGGTCGGAACGATCCGGAGCGCGGCCTTCGGCGACGCCACCCGCGACGCGGGAACGATCGCCGCGGAGACGACGGCCGATCTCCGCGAGGCGTTCCCCGCCGCGCGCGACGCCCGCGTCCTGAACGCTCGCGTCTTCAAGGAGCGCCGCGGCACGATTCGTTCGACTCCGACGGTCCAGCCGCTTCGCCCCGGCTCCGCCACCGCCGTGCCCGGCCTCTTCCTGGCGGGCGACTGGACCGACACCGGGCTCCCGGCCACGATCGAAAGCGCGGTGCAGAGCGGACACCGCGCCGCCGCGCTCATCGCGTGACGGCCCGTCGCACCCGGAGTTCCCCCGTGCTGAGTCCCGCCGTGCGGAGCGCCCCCATGCGGAGTCCCCCCGCGAGGAGTCCCGACGACACGGCGCGGCGCTCCGCGCTCCTTCGCTGGTACCGGAAGCACCGCCGCGACCTCCCCTGGCGCCGCACGCGCGATCCCTACGCGATCTGGGTGAGCGAGATCATGCTGCAGCAGACGCGGGTGGAGACCGTGATCCCCTACTACCACCGCTTTCTCGAGCGGTTTCCCTCGGCGGCCACGCTGGCGCTCGCCCGGGAGGCGGACGTCCTGGCGGCGTGGTCGGGCCTCGGCTACTACCGGCGCGCGCGAAATCTCCACGCCGGCGCGGCGATCGTCGTTCGCGACGGCGGAGGCGAGTTGCCGCGCACGCTCGACGGGCTTCGCACGCTTCCGGGCGTCGGCGCGTACACCGCGGCCGCCATCGCGAGCATCGCGTTCGATCTTCCCGCAGCCGCCGTCGATGGAAACGTCATTCGTGTGATCGCGCGATGGGACGGCCGGAAGGGGCGTCGCGACGACGCGCGACTCAAGCACGCGGTGGCGGAGCGGGCCGATGGCTTCGCGCCAGGCCCGAGCCCCGGCGACTGGACGCAGGCGCTCATGGAACTCGGCGCAACGCGCTGCCTCCCGCGCGCGCCGCTCTGCGAGCGATGCCCCGTCTCGCGCTGGTGCCGCGCCGCGGCGAGCGGGCGGCCCGATCGCTACCCCGAGTCGGCGGCTTCTGGAGCCGTGAAGCGCGAACGGCGGGTGCTCCTCCTACTCCGCCGGGGCGCCCGCGTCCTCCTGATTCCCGATCCCGTCGACGACGGCGCCACGCTCGCCCCTCCCAGCGCGCCGGTCCGCCGCGCGTGCGACTCGATCCGTGTCGCGCGCGCGCTGGCCCGCGCTCATGGAGCCGAGACGCCGCCACGCGGCCCAGCCCGCACGATTCGCCACCGCACGTATTCCCACGACTACACGGTCGAAGTCTGGGAAGCGGGGGCCCGCATCGATCGCGACGAGAGGGCGGGCGAACGATGGTGCGCGCGATCGGAGCTTTCGCGGCTTCCGGTGCGCGCCATTACCATCAAGGCTATCAACGACTTATAGACTCGTTTCGGCCGCCTCCAATGGGCCTACGTGTGATAAACTCAGGCAGTTGTTTTCGCTCAACTTTGGTCCGCGCACCTAAGGCACCCGAGGCCCTCGCCGTGCATCTTTGCTACCGCGTCCCGTCGCGATCTCTCCGCCTTCTTGTCGCCGCGTTCGTCG
>JANOOP010000192.1:0-2620 GCA_031421415.1 Candidatus Eiseniibacteriota bacterium | reverse complement strand
AGGTCGGGCTGTCATACCCCCAGATGAGACACGCGGTTGGGCAGCTAATGAATGACCGAATCACCGCGACGACACTGGATGCGGTTGGGGGTCTTGTGATCGGAGCCTATCCAATCGCAATCGCGGTGTCGGACGCAGCGTTCCTCAGTGGCCGGGAATTGCGGGCTTTCGTCGTCAGAAAAGAAGCGAAGGAACACGGTCTGAAAAAACTCATCGAGGGCGACGTCAGGAGCGGAGATCGCGTCTTGATCGTAGATGATGTCATCACGAGTGGTAAGTCCACGATCGAAGCCATCCAGAAGAGCCGGGACTTCGGCTTGGATGTCCTGAAGGCAATCGCGATAATCGACCGCCAAGAGCAAAACGGACGCCAGAACATCGAGGCTCTGGGAGTACCGGTTGAGGCGCTTTGCACACTCCAGGATCTGTGCAAGATGCGAGAGGACCTCATACAGCGCGAGCGATGACCGCTCGCCTCCGGGAACTTCTCCTTCAGGGTTTCCACAGAGACAACCTTGATCGCCTTTGCCGTGAGTGTGAGGGAGCCATTGGGGTGGACCCCGCGCTGTACGGCCCTCTCTTCCTCCTCTTTGCTCGCCTCCTAGACGACACAGATCCCCAAGGGACCCCGTCAGCCCAGATTGAGAGTTACGAGGCCGCGCTCAGGGCGCCCATTCTCGCCTTGCTGGAGAATCCTGAAGACTCAGGGGTATTCCGTGAGCGGCTGGGTGAGATTATGCAGAACGCATTGGCGGTGCTGAGATGATTAGAAGTTAGGTCCGACGCCGTCGTTTAGCGGCCCTTCTTCCAGGCACCCTCGGCCAGACGATCGAATTGTAATGCTCGATGATCAGACGACCGATGTTCCCGAATCGCGCCCCCTCAAGCATTTGTGAGACAGTTCCCGCGATTTGGCCGGCCCTCTGCCCCTCGACCATTCTGCGAACCTCCAACCGAAACTGAGTGGATTGACGCTGCGTTTCCTCGTCTTGAATCTCGAGCGTGTCCTCGATGCGCTCCGCCCATCGCTGCTCGTCGCCGCGGGCGCCCTCAATGACCCAGAGAGCGATCCTTCGCACAGGGGCCCGTGGTCCCAGCCGACCGCCGCGGGCTTCATCGATAGCACGAGCGATCCTGCCGGCGATGTGCTGGGGGAGATGATCCGGGACGTTCGGCGGCAGCCACAGGATCGCATCGAGCAAGGAATTGAGCTTGCCCCGATTTCGTGGGCATCTCCGATCGAGTTTTCGGACGCTTCCAGGTCGACGACCGGCGACAGCGGCGCAACCAAGCCGTAACACGGTCGGCTCGGCGCAATCTCCCCACAATGAATGGCCCTTGATCGTGCGTGGCCCGGACGTGAAACTGCAACCATGACACCATCATTCGAGAGAATCACCAGAGCCTTCGTTCTCTGCCTCTCGCTCACGGCGTCCCTTGCCGCGGGCGCGGCCGAAGCCGGCCCATCCCGCCCGATCCCCAAGATTACCAACGCCATCATCGTCAGCATCGACGGGCTCCGCCCCGACGCGCTCCTCCGCGCTGACGCCCCGAACCTTCGCGCCCTGATGGCGCGGGGCACCTTCACCATGTGGGCGCGCACCACGGACGTCGCGGTCACGCTGCCCTCCCACGTCTCCATGCTCACGGGCGTGCCGCCGACGAAGCACGGCGTCGACTGGAATCGCGATATCGCGACCCCGGTATACCCGAAGTGGCCCACGCTCTTCGACGTCGCGCACGCAGCGGGGCTCACGACCGCGGCCGCCGCCGGGAAATCAAAATTCACGAGCCTCACGGAGCCCAAGTCCCTGGACTGGTCCTTCGTCACCGACAAGACCGCCGGGTCCGACGAAGAAGTGACGGACGAGGTCCTCAAGTGGATCTTGGCTGCCGCCTCTCCGCCGCAGGTGCTCTTCGTCCACCTCCCGGGAGTCGATTCCGCCGGCCATTCGAAAGGCTGGGGCTCCCCGGTGCAGCTCAAGGCGATCGCCACGGCCGACCGCTGTGTTGGGCGCATCCTCGCCGCACTCGAGTCCTGCGGCGTCCTCGACTCCACCTTTGTCCTCGTGAGCTCGGACCACGGCGGCCAGGGGCGCTCCCACGGCGCGAACGATACTCGAAGCCTCACGATTCCCTGGATCGCTGCGGGGCCCGGCATCTGCGCCGGCTTCGACCTCGCCTCGATCGCCGAGCTCCACGTCCGGACCGAAGACACCTTCGCCACGGCATGCTGGCTCCTCGGCCTCACCGCGCCCAAGCCTATCGACGGCCGCGCCGTGTCCCATATCCGCTGCACCGACGGCGCGCAGTGAGCGGTAAGGTATGATCGATCCGAAATCCACCTATCGGCAAATCGAGGCGCTACTCGCGAAGGCGCCGGCGCGCCTCTCCGAAGGCCGATTCGCGGACTACCTTGCCGAGCACCTCGCGGGCGGCCTCGCCGACGGATTCGGCGCCGCAGGCGCCCAAGTGTTCGAGCGCCGGAAATCGGGATGGCGGCGCCGCAGCGCGCATGGCACCGGCGCCCACCTTGCCCCCGCAGACGCCTCGGAAGCGTTCCGCGCCCACGCGGAGGATTTCCCTTGGGTCGCGGGCGGTCACGGCGCCTTTGCTGTGG
>JANOOP010000191.1:0-4737 GCA_031421415.1 Candidatus Eiseniibacteriota bacterium | reverse complement strand
GGGAAAGTCCCGCGCGCTGGGCAGCCAGGTCGTGGAGCGCGAGATCGAGCGCGGCGCGCGCGCCCGGAGAGGCGACGGCGGGCGCCAGGCGCGGCAGATCCTCCGCGGCGGCGACAAAGTGCTCCGGTGGAAGTCCCGCCGCGTATCGCGCGGCCAGCCGAAGCGCGGAGAGGCTCGACGCGAGCGACTCCATTCCGAATCCCGGAAAGGGGGCGCTCTCCCCGATGCCGATCCGTCCCTCATCGTCCTCCAGCGCGATGAAGAGTCCCTCGCGAACGCTCTGCGGCCCCTCGGCCGACGGCCAGGGTGTGCGGAAGGGGAATCGGTAAGCCCCGAGCCGGACGCGCGACAGGGCTCCCGTCCCCATCGCTAGCGCCCCGGGCCCGAGACGGCGATTCCGGCGGCGAAGAGGAGCCCGAAGAGTCCGTGAAGGCGCGCCGTGTCGACCAGCGCTCCGTTCAGGGCCGGACCGTCCTCGCTCGTCAGCACCGTGCCGAGCGTCCGCCAGGCGAGCGACGCCGTGGCGTAGGGAAGGAGCGCGGCGACCGAGAGTGAACCGCGGAGCCAGAGCGCCAGCGGCACGCCGAACGCGATCGCGAGGAGGACTCCGTACTCGACGCGCGTCCTGCCGCGGCCGAGGCGGACGGCGAGCGTTCGCTTCCCGGCGGCGCGGTCTCCGTCGAGGTCGCGCACGTTGTTCACCACGAGGATCGCGGTGCAGAGGGTTCCGACTGGAATCGCGGTCAGGAAGGCGAGCGGCGTCACCAGGCGGGCCTGCACGAAGTAGGTTCCGGCGACGGCGACCAGGCCGAAGAAGACGAACACGGCGAGATCTCCCAGGCCGTGGTAGGCCAGGGCCCAGCGGCCCTTCGTGTAGCCGATTCCGGCCGCGATCGAGGCAAGGCCTATGGCGACGACCGGCCATCCCGCGGCCCAGGTGAGGTAAATCCCAGCGAGCATGGCGATTGAGAAGCTCGCGATCATCGCCCGGCTCACCGTGGCGGGCGAGAGCCATCCGAGCGGCAGGACGCGCGGAGGGCCGATCCGTTCGGTGCGATCGGCGCCCTTCCGGAAATCGTAGAGATCGTTCGCGAAGTTCGTCCCGATCTGGATGGCCAGCGCGCCCGCGAGCGCTGCCAGCGCGGGGCCCAGCCGGAAGCGGTAGTCGCGATAGGCGAGGGCCGTCCCCACGGCGACGGGGACGATCGCGGCGACGAGCGTCGGCAGGCGAAGGGCCGCGATCCAGACGCGGGTCGCGGTGGGAGGAGCGACGGTCGAGGTCACGCTACGGGAGGCGCGGGAACTTGGAGAAGTCTGGCTTTCGCCGCTGGACGTAGGCGTCGCGCCCCTCCTGCGCCTCCGCGGACATGTAGTAGAGCAGGGTGGCGTTCCCCGCCAACTCTTGAAGCCCCGCCTGCCCGTCGCAGTCGGCGTTCAGCGCCGCTTTCAGGACGCGAAGCGCCATGGGGCTCAGCTCCAGCATCTCGCGGCACCAGGAGACCGTCTCCTCCTCCAGCCGCTCGAGCGGGACGACCATGTTCACGAGGCCCATGTCGAGCGCCTGCCGCGCGTCGTACTGCCGGCAGAGGAACCAGATCTCCCGCGCCTTCTTCTGCCCGACGATGCGCGCCAGGTAGGACGAGCCGAATCCACCGTCGAAGGAGCCGACCCTGGGGCCGGTCTGGCCGAAGCGCGCGTTCTCCGCCGCGATGGTGAGATCGCAGACGACGTGGAGGACATGCCCGCCGCCGACCGCGTAGCCGGCGACCATCGCCACGACCGGCTTCGGAAGGGTGCGGATCCGGCGCTGCAGGTCGAGCACGTTCAGGCGCGGAACCTTGTCCTCTCCGACGTATCCGGCGTTGCCGCGAACGCGCTGGTCGCCGCCGCTGCAAAAGGCCTCGTCGCCCGCGCCGGTGAGGATGACGACCCCAACCTCCGAATCCTCCCGCACCGCGTCGAATGCCTCGATCATCTCCTTCACCGTCCGGGGACGGAACGCGTTCCGGACTTCGGGGCGGTCGATCGTGATCTTGGCGACCCCCTCCGCCTTCTCGAAGCGAATGTCCTGAAACTCCCTGACCGGCTTCCAGGCGAGGGCGGGGCGAATGGTCATGGCGGTCTCCTTCACGGGGTCGCGGGCGATTCGAGCGGCACGCGCCCGCCGTGGCGGCGGAGGTGCGTGAGGAGCGATCGCCCGAACCACTCCGGTTGTTCCAGATGGACGTTGTGCCCGGCGCCGGGAATCACGACGTGGAGCGCCGCGGGAAAGCGTGGAGCCATCTCCGCGGCCAGCGAGACGTACTTGGAATCGAGCGCGCCGGTGACGAGGAGCGTCGGCCGCGGAAATTCGCTCAGCCGGCCGCCCAGGAAAGGCTGCGCCCCCTGCCCGACGGCGCGAAGCGACAGGGCGAGTCCGGCGGGATCGCACTCCTTCCGGCGGCGCGCCAGATCGGCCCGCATCGCTTCGGGAAGTGCCCGCTGGCTCTCGAAGATCGGAAGCGCCCCCCACGATTCGGCGAACCACTCGGCTCCGCGCGACTCGATGGTGGCGGCAAGTGTTTCGTCGGAGCGGACCCGCTCGGCGCGCTCGACGGCATCGGCGATGCCGGGGGCCGCGCTCTCCAGCGTCAGCGTGTCGACCCGCTCTGGATGGGCGATCGCGGAACCGAGCGCCATCCTTCCTCCCATGGAATAGCCGACCCAGTGGGCGCGAGCGACGGAGAGCTCATCCAGGAGCGCCATGAGATCGAGCGCCGTCTCCTCCAGGGCGAAACGAGCGAGCGGGTGGCCCGTGGGCGCCGCCGTCGCGCCGTGGCCCGGCAGATCGACGGCGATCGCGCGATAGCCGGCCGCGGCGAGCGACGCCGCCACCGCCGCCCAATCGTCGCCCGAGCCGGCGAAGCCGTGGAGAAGGAGCACCGCCGTTGCTCCGGCCTCGCCGGCCATCCGCACGCCGTAGCGAAGGCCCCGGAGAGAGCGAATTTCGGACGAGATCCCGGTGGTGCTCACGCGCCCTCCTCGACGGCGCGGCGCGCGGCGTCGGCCAGCGCCTGGTGCGCGTCGCGATTGGCGGCGCGTTCGGTCCGGACCTCGAGGATCACGGTCGTGCGCGCGGCGAGCGACGCGGCGGCCCGCGCGCGCAGCTCCTCCGCGCTGGCGCAGCGCGCGTGGGGGACTCCGTAGAGCGCCGCCGCTCGCGCCAGGTCGAGCCCGTGCGGTGTCCCGAAGTAGCGCTCGAAGGCATCGCCATGCCGCGCGACCGGAAGGAAGGAGAAGATTCCGCCGCCGTCGTTGTTCACGACGACGATCGTGGCGCGCGCGCGTCCCTCGCGGAGCGCGGCGAGCGCGTTCAGATCGTGATGGAACGAGAGGTCGCCGACGACGACCAGGAGCGGCGTCTCTCCGGCAGCGCTGGCGCCGAGCGCGCTCGACACGACGCCGTCGATGCCGTTCACGCCGCGGTTTCCGAGGACCCGCACGCGCTTCGCGCTCGTCGGCGCGGAAAGATCGAGATCCCGCACGGCCATCGAATTCCCGACATAGAGCGTGCCGCCGTCGGTGAGGGCATCGAGGAGCGCCGGGAAGACTCCCTCCTCGCCGATCGCGGCGGCGGAGGCGAGATGGCGCGCCACGGCGGCGGAAGCCGCCCGCTCGGCGCGCGCGAACGTCTCGCCCCACGTCGAGAGCGGCTCGGCGCCTTTCGCCAGGGCGTCGGCGAGCGCGCGCGCCGTGATGGCCGGATCGCCGGTCAGCACGCCGCGAAGGCGCCGGGAGGGATCGCGCCAGGCGCCGGCGACATCGACCGCCAGACGGAGCGCGTCGGGATGGCGCGCGGCGTAGAAGTGGTACGCCTTCGACGTGAGCGGCGCCCCGAACTGCACGATCGCTTCCGGAGCTTCTCCCTCGGTGAAGGTGGAGGCGCGGAGGAAGAGGTCATAGGCGGCATGGACGCGCGAGCGATCGTGGTCGCCGAAGCGGACTCCGGAAAGCGGATCGGCAAGGATCGGATAGCCGGTGATCGCCGCGAGGCGGGCCACCGATTCGGCGAATTCGGGTCCGCCCTCCTCGGGGCCGCAAACGAGGAGACCGCGTCTCCTGCCGCGAAGCGCGCGCGCCGCTTTCGCCACCGCCGCGGTCGCGGGGGCGGCGCCATCCGGCTGCTCCGCGGTCGATTCATCACCCCGCGTGCGGCGGGGCGCGATCGCGTCGAGTGTCTCCGGATCGGGGAGGAGCGGCTCGCGAAAGGCTAGATTTACGTGCACGGGGCCGGCCGGAGGCCCCCAAGCCGTCGCCACCGCGCGCGCGGCCAGGGAGGCGACGTAGCGCCGCGCTTCCTCGCCCGGCGTCGGCGTGCCCGCCTCCGTGAAGGAGAGAACGCCCTCGCCGAAGAGCCGCGTCTGGTCAATCGTCTGCGGAGCGCCGGTGTCGCGCAGCTCGGACGGCCGATCGGCGGTCAGGAGAATCAGCGGGACGCGCGCATGGCGCGCCTCAAGGGCCGCGGGATGGAGATTCGCGGCGGCGGTGCCGGAGGTGGTGAGCACCGCGACGGGACGGCACGACGATTTCGCGAGGCCGAGCGCGAAGTAGGCGCCAGCGCGTTCGTCGATCGCGACGTGGACGCGAAGTCCCGTGCGGTCGAGCGCCATGGCGAGCGGGGCGCTTCGGGAGCCGGGCGCCACGATTGCCTCGCGGACGCCCGCCGCGGCCAGCGCGTCGGTGAATGCGAGCGCCCAC
>JANOOP010000190.1:0-2948 GCA_031421415.1 Candidatus Eiseniibacteriota bacterium | reverse complement strand
ATCGCCACGCGGCTCCTGGCCCCGCTCGCTCCGCATACGGCGGAAGGCGCCTGGGAGCTCCTGGGTCATTCGAATTCGGTGGCTCTGGCGAGTTGGCCCGCCCCTGCGCCCGACGCCCTGGAAAGCGCCACGAAGAGCCTGGTGGTCCAGGTGAACGGAAAGCTGCGGGCGCACGTGATCGTCCCGGTCGATGCCGACCAGGACGAGATCCGCCGGACCGCTCTGGCCGACGAGAAGGTGTCCAAGATGGTCGAGGGGAAGACCATCGCTCAGATCATCGTGGTCCCCGGCCGGCTGGTGAACGTCGTCCTGAAGAAGTAGCCCGCCGCCAACCCCCCGAGCCTCGATTCGGCGGGGCAGCCGATCCCGGGTTCGATGTTTACATAATACTCATTATACGACATTGCCAGCCGGAGACAGGTTCAGCTCTTCGGCGCCGGCTCCTCCAGCCTTTCCTCGTCCGCCTCGATCGTCCGCCGCTCGGCCAGG
Source organism: Candidatus Eiseniibacteriota bacterium (assembly GCA_031421415.1). Lineage (GTDB taxonomy): Bacteria > Eisenbacteria > RBG-16-71-46 > SZUA-252 > SZUA-252 > SZUA-252. Next base: position 2,459 of record JANOOP010000190.1, on the reverse strand, counting down.
TCTCCCAGCCGGTCCCGCACCTGCTGCGTCAGGGTCGTCAGTTTCTCCAGGACGTACCCGGCGTGCTTCGTGTTCTCCTCGATCGCCAGGATGACCTCGATCGACTGGGCCACGAAGACCACGTACAAAAAGAAGAGACCGCCGGAGGCGCCGTACTTCACCCAGTCCCAGACCTCCGCGCTGGAACCGCCCAGGATGGCCCGGGCGATCCCGACCGGCGTGATCAGGACCGTCAATCCGAGCGCGACCCAGCCGACGATTGACAGGGTCTTGCAGAGACGACGAAGGAGCCAGAAGCGGCGTTCCGGTAGCCAAGCCATGCGTGTTTAGAACGGCACCTTCTCGATGCCGTCTCCTAGGAACGGGATCCGCGCGAACGTGCCGCTCGCGCCTTTCGCGACGCCGTAGATCGTCACCGCGAGGAACAGAAAACCGACCGCCAGCCGGGCCGTGGCCGTGACCAGGAGCCCGAGGAACGGAATGAGACCGACCGAGACATCGAGGATCCAGAGCCCGACCCACGCCGCGATCTCGACACCGAAGAGGATCACTCCCTGGCGGGCATGAAACTGAACGTAGCGATTCGTGGGTGCGGCCGCGAAGCCGACGAAGCAAAGCGCCGGAAGATAGGCCACGGCGGCGAGGATTCGGCCGTCCTCGATCTCCTCGCGGGTCGCGTCCTCGAACCGGGGCGCGTCGGACTCCGTCGTCACCACGGGATGATCGCATCCGCCCGGCGCGGGGGTCAAGTCGCCGACCAATGCGTGAGCCGCCGGTCCGCCCGGGGTCGCTCCACGCGGAACGAGCCGTCGCGCGGCACTGCCTCCACTCGCCGTCCTGCGCGCTCGACCGCCAGCCTCCACTCCAGCGAATCCCCCGGCTCCACACCGAACCGCGCGAACGGGAGACGGGCTTCGACGTACTGATCGCGGGCGTAGGCTCCGTCGCCCTCGCCGGAGGCCGAGGCGCCCTGCCAGAGGGGCGATCCGATCGGCGGGCCGGCGAGCGGCACCACCGCCGCCACACGATCGGCCGCGGCCGACTCGATCACCAGCACGGCGTTCTCGTCCCGCGCCGCGGGGTCGATGCCGACACGGACGAAGAGCGAACGCTCGTCGATGCCGTAGCGGACCTCGCGTACCAGCCCCGCCGTCTGGTGCATGCTTCCGGACGTGGCGGCCGGATCGATCCGCACGGCATCGCGCCACTCGTAGAAATCGGAGTCGCGCCCGTCGAGGCGCGGCCTGATGTAGGGCGCAGGTGACGACGCCGACCCGGAACCCTCGTCGCGCAGGCTCTTCTGGAGCCGCGCGGGCGGTGAGAGCCCCAGCTCCGAATAGACACGCGTCACGTGACCCCGGAAAAGGCGGTCGAATTCCGCCGCGTGCGCCGTCGGATGGTCGTCGCCGTACCACCAGAACCAGTCGCTCGCCTCGGCCGCGTAGAGCGCCTCGCGCGCCGCGTCGAGCCGCTCCGCCGTGGCTCCTCGCGCGGGCGCGCCCCGGAGCGCTTCCCGCGCGTGGTGGAGTTCGGTCCACGCGCGATTCTTCTCCGCGTGCCCCACCCAGATTCCGAGGTCGGCACGTATCCACGATCGCGGAAGAAAAGGCCACGAATCCGCGGCTGGCGGGGCAATCCCGGGACGAGTTCATCGCCATCATGAACAACCTCGATCTGCCCCTGCCAGTGCACATCACCGAAGCAGTACCCGCGAACCTCCTCGGCGGCACCGTCTAGGACGCCCACCCCCAAGCTGCGCTGCGCCCCCCTCGGGAGGGCGCAGCGTCCTCGGGAGCGCCCCTTCGCATGAGCCCCCCAGGCTTCTTCACGAGGGTTTGCGGTGCATCGCGCTGGTCACGTCCGCGGTCGAGGCGCCTCGGGATACGGAAACAGGGTCGACATGGCCACACTTTCGTAGGCGCTGCGCACGATCCGCACGTGTTCGCGCCTGAACGCGCGCGCATGCGGCAGCCCGCACGAGTGGGCGATCATGTCGATTTCCTTGTTCATGTTGCGGGCGTAATTCGCCACCCGCACCGACTTGTCGGCCACCACCAGGCCACGCTGCAGGCGTCCGTTGTGGGTCGTGATGCCGGTCGGGCAGGTATTGGTATGGCACCGCAAGGCCTGGATGCATCCCAGCGCGAACATGAACCCGCGCGCCGTGTTGATGAAGTCGGCGCCAGCGCACAGCGCCCATGCCGCCTTCGCCGACGTGACCAGCTTGCCTGAAGCAACCACCCGTATCCGGTCGCGCAGGCCGGTCTCGATGAGCGCGTCGATCACCCGCGGCAACGCCTCGGCGATCGGCAATGCCATGTGATCCATCAGCGCCTGTGGGGCGGCGCCGGTGCCACCTTCACCACCATCGATCACGAGAAAATCCGGGGCGCAGTGCACACCGCGCCGCAGCAATGCGCCCACGGTGTGGTAGGACGGGTAGTAGCGGTCGGCCACGA
>JANOOP010000189.1:0-11407 GCA_031421415.1 Candidatus Eiseniibacteriota bacterium | reverse complement strand
CGGTTCACCACGGTTTCGGCCGAAACCATGAGGTTCACCACATGGTCCAGCGTCCGCTCGCCCCCCGATTTCAGAAGGGAAGCCAGCCCGTCGGCCTGCGCCACCGTGCGCGGAAAGCCGTCCAGCAGAAACCCGTTCGCCGCGTCCGTCAGCCCCAGCCGCGTCTCGATCAGGCCCAGCACCGTCTCGTCGGCCACCAGCCGTCCCGACTTCACGTCCGCCTGCGCCGCCAGTCCGAGCCGAGTTCCCTCGGCGATCGCATGGCGCAGGATGTCGCCCGTCGCGATCAGGGGGACGCGAAGCTCGGCCGAAAGACCTTTGCCGTGCGTTCCCTTTCCGCTCCCCGGAGGCCCGAGGAGCACGACTCTCATCGACGGCCCCGCAGACGCGAACCCCCCGTCAACCCCTCGTAGTGCCGCATCAGCAGGTGCGACTCGATCTGCTGCAGCGTGTCGAGGGCGACGCCGACGACGATCAGGACACTCGTCCCGCCGAAGTAGAACGGAACATTGAATCGGGCGATCAGAATGTCGGGCAGCACGGCGATGATCGCCAGGAAGATGGCGCCCGGCAACGTGATGCGCGACAGAATCCGGTCGATGTATTCGGAGGTCTTCCGCCCGGGCCGAATCCCCGGAATGAAGCCGCCGTATTTCTTCATGTTGTCCGCCATGTCCGTCGGGTTCAGGACGATGGCCGTGTAGAAGTAGGTGAAGAAGACGATCGTCAGTCCGTAGATCAGCACGTACGCCCAGGTGCCGTGCGACACGAAGTTCGCGATGGCCTGGATGGCCGCGTTTCCCTGGAACGCCAGCGCCATCGTGCTCGGAAGCATGATGAGCGACTGGGCGAAGATGATCGGGATCACGCCTGCCGTGTTCACCCGGAGCGGAATGTGCGTCGTCTGCCCGCCATACATCTTCCGCCCGACCACGCGCTTGGCGTACTGCACCGGAATCTTTCGCTGCGCCTGCGTCATCGCCACGACCGACGCGATCACCAGGATGAACACGATCAGCATCAGCCCCGCCACGATGGGCGAGAGCGTTCCGACGCGGAGCGCCCGGAAGGTATTGATGAGATCCGCCGGGAAGCGCGCCACGATGCCGATGAAGATGATGAGCGAGATGCCGTTACCGATGCCGCGTTCGGTGATCTGCTCGCCCAGCCACATGATGAGGATGGTCCCGGTGGTCTGGGTGAGCATCGTCATCAGCTGGAACGCGATACCCGGATTCGGAACGACCGGCACGCCCTGCGCCCCCATCGATTCCAGGAAGCGGGCGAAGGCCAGCGATTGCGCGGCCGCCAGAACGACCGTGGCGAGGCGCGTGTACTGCGTGATCTTCTTCCGCCCTTCCTCCCCTTCCTGCTGGAGCTTCTGGAAGTGCGGGACCACCGCGCCGAGGAGCTGGAAGATGATCGACACCGAGATGTACGGCATGATCCCGAGCGCGAAGACCGTGGCCTTCGCGAACGAGCCGCCGACGAAGAGGTCGTAGAGCCCGAACAGCGTGTTCGACTGGCTCGCGAACGCCGTTATCAGCGCCTCGCTGTTCACTCCTGGGGTCGGAACGTGCCCGCCCAGGCGATAGACGACCAGCAGCGCGAGGGTGAAAAGGATCCGGCGTCTCAGCTCCGGAATCCGGAAGATATCCTGGACCTTGTCGATGACTCCCATGGACTAGTCGCGCACCTTCTTCACGTGGCGCGGCCGGTACTTCACGGGCGTCGGCAGCGTGATGGTTCCGCCGGCCGCCTCGATCTTCCCCCGGGCCGTGGCGCTCACGGCGTCCACCTGGAGCGTCAGCGCGATCGAGATCTCACCGTTACCCAGGATCTTCACCGGGAGCGTGGTCCGGTCGATGAGGCGCTTCGCCTTGAGCGTCTGGCGCGTCACCGTCGCCCCCTGCTCGAAGCGGGAGAGATCGGCGAGGTTCACGATCTGCCGAGGAACGCGCTGGATCGGGGTGAAGCCTATCTTGGGCAACCGGCGCGTGAGCGGCATCTGGCCGCCCTCGAACCACCGATGGACCTTGCCGCCGGACCGGGCCAGCTGGCCCTTGTGACCGCGTCCGGAAGTGCCGCCGACGCCCGAGCCGGTACCGAGACCGCGGCGCTTGCGCGGGTGCGTGGCGCCCTTGGCGGGGCGGAGCGTGCCGATGCGGAGCGACTTCACTTGGAGCCTCCCTTCGCCTCGGGCGTGGACCTGGGGGCCTTCGGTGCCTTGGGAGCCTTGGGCGATGCCGGCATGGCGTCGCCGGCCGTGACCGGCTCCACGCGCACCAGGTACGAGACCAGGGCGATCATGCCGCGAATCTGCGGCGTGTCCTGCTTGACGACGGAATGACGGATACGGCGAAGCCCCAGCGCGGCCAGGGTCCGCTTGTGCTTTTCGAGGCAGCGGATCTTGCTCCGCTCCTGCGTGATCTTAACGAGCGCCATCGGTCCCCTCTGGCTTGCGACGGGTGCCGAACATCTCCTCGACGGTGCGGCCCCTCATCGCGGCGACTTCTTCGGCGCGGCGCAGCGACTTCAAGCCGGCCACGGTCGCGGCGACGATGTTGTGCGGATTGCTGGAGCCCAGCGACTTGGTCAGCACGTCCTTGATTCCCGCCACCTCGAGCACGGCGCGCACAGCGCCGCCCGCGATGACGCCCGTACCGGAGCTGGCCGGCTTCAGGAGAACGTCGCCCGCGCCGAACTTGCCACGCACGAGGTGAGGAATGGTCGTGCGGCGCATCGGCACCGTGAACATCCGCTTCTTGGCGGATTCACCCGCCTTGCGGATGGCGTCCGCCACTTCGTTCGCCTTGCCGAGTCCGACGCCCACACGCCCCTTACCGTCGCCCACGGCGACGATTGCGTTGAAGCTGAACCGGCGGCCGCCCTTGACGACCTTGGCGACACGATTCACGTTGATGACGCGCTCGAGAAATTCCGACTCCGTCTGCTGGGGCCGGGGTCCCCCGCGGCCGCGCTGTTGTGGCTGGGCCATTCGTACTCCTAGAAGTTCAGGCCGCCCTCACGGGCGCCGTCAGCGACCGCCTTCACGCGGCCATGGTAGAGATACCCGCCGCGATCGAAGCAGACGCGTTCAATCCCCTTTTCCTTCGCCATCTGGGCGACACGCTTGCCGACCTCTTTGCTGGCCGCCAGCTTCCCCTTCGCTCCCCCCGCCGCTCCGGCACCCGTCACTCCGGCAAGAGCGCCGCGCACGTCCTTGTGGCTGGACGAGAGCGTGAGAATCGTGCGGCCGGCCAGATCGTCGACCAGCTGAACATAGATGTGATTCAAGCTCCGGTAGACGGTGAGGCGCGGCCGCTCGGCCGTTCCGTTCACTTTCTTCCGGATGCGCATGTGGCGCCGCTGGCGCCCCTTCAGTCTAGGCGTTGCCTTCGATTTCATCGTTCCGTTCCTACCGGGTTCGGGCGCCCACGATTACGCGGACTTCCCGCCCGCGGCCTTGCCCGCCTTGCGGCGGATGTATTCGCCCGCGTACTTGATGCCCTTCCCCTTGTAGGGTTCGGGCGGCCGGAAGTCGCGGATGTCCGCGGCGACCTGGCCCACGAGCTGCTTGTCGTGACCGTTGACCGTCAACTTCGTCGGGCTCTCCACGACAATGGAGATGCCCGTCGGAGGATCGAACTCGATCGGATGCGAGAAGCCGAGCTGCATGGTGAGTTTCTTGCCCGCCAGCTGCGCGCGATATCCCGTGCCGACGATCTCGAGCGCCTTCGAATACCCGGTCGTGACGCCCGTGACCATGTTCGCGATGAGGGCGCGCGTCGTCCCGTGGAGCGCGAGGGCCTGCTTCCCCCCGCCCACCTGCGTGACGGTGACCTCTTGTGGCCCGACCTCGACTTCGACGCCGTGGCCGATCGTGAACGACAACTCCCCCTTGGGGCCCTTCACGCGGATCGCGCCCCCGTCCCGCGTCACCTGGACGCCGGAGGGAATCACGATCGGCTTCTTACCAATTCGAGACGGCATCGTTCACTCCTACCAGATGCGGCAGAGCAGCTCGCCACCGAGCTTCTCTTCGCGTGCTTCCCTGTCGGTCCGGATGCCCGTCGACGTGGAGACAAGCGCGGTGCCCAGTCCGCCCTGAACGCGGGTGATCTGGTGGCTCCGCACGTAGACCCGGCGGCCCGGCTTGCTCACCCGTTCGAGACCCATGATCACGGGACGTTCTTTCGCGTCGTACTTGAGGTAGATGCGCAGAACGCCCTGCTTCTTGTCTTCGATGGACTTGAAATTGTTGATGTACTTCTCGCGCAGCAGCACCCGCACGATCTCCGTCTTCACCTTCGAAGCGGGAACGTCGACCTTCTTGTGCCGCGCCTTGCAGGCGTTGCGGATCGACGTCAGGAGATTTGCGATCGGATCACTAAGCGACATGTTCTCCCTTCTTCCGAGGCGGGCTTACCAGCTCGCCTTGACGACGCCCGGAATCTGCCCCATCAGGGCCAGCTCCCGGAAGCAGATGCGGCACATCCCGAAATCGCGTAAGAATGCCCTCGGGCGCCCGCACCGGTGACACCGGTTATAGCGACGCACCTTGAACTTGGGCTCCCGCTTCCACTTTTCGACGATCGACTTCTTGGCCACGTCAGCTCCTCGTTGGCGGCGCCGTCAACGCTGGCGGAAGGGCATGTTCATGAGCCGCAGGAGCTCTTGCCCTTCTTCATCATTGTGCGCCGACGTCACGAACGTGATGTCCATCCCCCGGACCTTCTCAACCCTGTCGTAGTTGATCTCCGGGAAGATGATCTGCTCGGACAGGCCCAGCGAATAATTGCCCTGTCCGTCGAACGAACGGCTCGGCACGCCGCGGAAGTCGCGAATACGCGGCAGCGCGATGTTCACGAGGCGGTCGTAGAACTCGTACATCCTGGCTCCGCGGAGCGTCACCATGCAACCGATGGCCTGGCCCTCGCGCAGTTTGAAATTGGCGATCGACTTCTTCGAGCGGCGGATCGACGGCTTCTGCCCCGTGATGGTCGTCATCTCGATCACCGCCATATCCAGGAACTTGATGTTGATCAGCGCGTCGCCGACGCCCATGTTCACAACGATCTTCTTGAGCCGCGGTGCCTGCATGGGATTCTTGTACGCGAACCGCTTCATCAGGTCCGGAAGGACCGACTTCTCGTAGTGCTCCTTCAGCCGCGGGGTCCGGTTCGGAGCCTCGGCCGCGCCGATGGCCACCGCCGCGGCGGCGGCGCCGGAGCTGTCCTTGCCCTTCCCCTTGCCCTTCTTCTCGGCCTTTGGCTTGGCGTCGGACTTCGGCTTCGCGTCGGCCTTCGGCTTCGCTTCCTTCTTGTCCTTCTTGTCGTCGGCCATCAGCGCACTCTCGGAATCAGCTCGCCGCAGCGGCCGCAGAACCGCTCGCGCTTGCCGCCGGACGAAGCCTTGACCGTGACACGCACACCCGTCTGGCACTTCGCGCAGAGGTGCATGACGTTCGAAACGTGGATCGGCGCCTCGCGCTCGATCACGCCGCCCTGCTGCCCCGCCGCGCGCGCCCGCGTGTGGCGCTTCATGAAGTTGACCTTTTCCACGATCACGCGATTCTTGTCGCGGATGACCATCAAGAGGCGTCCGGACTTGCCCTTGTCGTCCCCGGCGATGACGATCACCTGATCGTTCTTACGAAACGTGCCCATGTCGGCTCCCTTATCCCTAAACCACTTCCGGAGCGAGGGAGATGATCTTCATGAACTCCCGCTCGCGCAACTCGCGGGCGACAGGTCCGAAGATTCGCGTTCCCTTGGGCTCCTTCTGGTCGTCGATCAGCACGGCCGCGTTCTGGTCGAAGCGGATGTACGAACCGTCCTTGCGGCGAACTTCCTTGCGCGTGCGAATGAGCACGGCCCTGTGGACTTCGCCCTTCTTCGCCTGCGCACCGGGGATGGCGTCCTGGATGGAGACGACGATGATGTCGCCCAGCATCCCGTACCGCTTCCTCGTGCCGCCCAGGACCTTCACGACGCGCGCGACGCGCGCGCCCGAATTATCCGAGATGATGATGATGCTGCGTGGCTGGACCATGGATTCTTCCTTCCCCTCTCGCTCAGCGCTCGACGCGCGTGACGAAGTCGAGGAGGCGCCAACGCTTGTCCTTGCTCAGAGGCCGCGTCTCCATGAATCGGACCACGTCCCCCACCGCGCACTCGTTCTTCTCGTCGTGAATCATGAACTTGCTGCGCCGGCGCACGTACTTGCCGTAGGTCGGGTGCTTGACCAGGCGCTCGATCGTCACCACGGCGGTCTTCATCATCGCCGTGCTCACGACCTGGCCGGTCATCACTTTCCGCCGGCCACGTTCGTCGGAGGTCGTCGGCTCGATCACGCCTTCTTCTCCTTATCCCCGGCCGGCGCGTTCTTCGCCTTCCGGATCTGGCCCAGAATCGTCCACAGCCGCGCGACATCGCGCCGCCGCTCGCGGATCAGGACCGGATTGGTCAGTTGCCGCATCTGATTGCGGAAACGAAGATGAAATAACTCGTCGTTCCGCTCCTTGATCTTGACTAGGATTTCGGCCTCGTCGAGGCCGCGAATCTTTTCAGCCTTGAGCTCCCGCATGACTCAGCTCCCTGCCCCGTGGCGTTCCACGAACTTGGTCTTGATCGGAAGCTTGCTCGCGCCCAGCCTCATCGCCTGCATGGCGGTCGGACGATCGATGCCTTCCAATTCGAACAGGATCCGCCCCGGCTTCACGACCGCCACCCAGAACTCGGGATTGCCCTTTCCGGACCCCATTCGGGTCTCGGCGGGCTTCACGGTCACCGGCTTGTCCGGGAAGATCCGAATCCACATCTTGCCGCCGCGCTTGATGAAGCGCGTGATGGCGACGCGCGCCGCCTCGATCTGGCGGTTCGTGATCCACGCCGGCTCGAGCGTCTGCAGCCCGAACTCGCCGAACGTGACCGACGATCCGCGCACGGCCAGCCCCTTGCGGCGGCCGCGCATCTGCTTGCGGTGCTTGACTCTCTTCGGTACGAGCATCGGTCCGGCTCCTTATGCGTTCCGGGCCGGCGCCGCGGGGGGCGCATCAGCCACTTTCGCGCGTTCCAGGATTTCGCCCTTGAAGATCCAGATCTTCACGCCGCACGCGCCGTAGATGGTCCGGGCCGTGGCCCGCGCGAAGTCGATGTCGGCGCGCAGCGTGTGAAGCGGCACCCGGCCGTCGCGGTAGCTTTCGGTTCGGGCCATTTCGGAACCGCCGAGGCGGCCCGAGCAGACGATGCGAATGCCACCGGCGCCGGAGCGCATCGTGGAGGCCAGCGCCTTTTTCATGGCACGGCGGAACGACACGCGCTGCTCCAGCTGGCGGGCCACGTGTTCGGCGACCAGGATGGCGTCGAGATCCGGCTTCTTGACCTCGTCGATGTTCAGGAACACTTCCTTCTTCGTGATGTGCTGAAGCTCGTCACGAAGCTGGTCGACCTGCTGGCCGCGGCGGCCGATGACCAGGCCGGGACGAGCCGTCGAGATGTTCACCGTCACCTTGGAGACCGCCCGCTGAATGATGATCCGCGAGATGCCCGCCTGCGAGAGACGCTTCTTCAGGTACTTCCGGATGAAGAGGTCCTCCTCCAGGAGCTTCGCGTAGTCCTTGCGCGCGAACCAGCGCGAGTCCCACGTCTTGATGATGCCGAGCCGCATCCCGATCGGATTGGTTTTCTGCCCCACGCTAGCTCTCCTTGGTCGAGGCGGCGGCCTTGCGGCTCCGCGTCGTCGTCTTCGGGGTGGCTGTGGCCTTCGCCGGCGCCTTCGCCGTGGCCTTCGCCGTCACCGGGGTCTCGGCCTTCGCGGCCGGACGCGCGCGGCGCGACGACGATGGCGCGACCGCCGCTGCCTCGCCTTCCACGACGATGGTGATGTGAGTCGTCCGCTTCAAGATCGGGGTCGCCCTTCCCTGCGCTCGCGGCCGGATCCGCTTCATGGTCGGACCGGCATGGGCCGTCGCGTGCTTGATGTGCAACGACTCCATGTTGATCTTCCCCTCCATCACCACGGCGTTGGCCACGGCCGACTGGAGCACCTTCCGGATGGTGCGCGCCACGTGCTTCGGCGTGAAAAGCAGGATTTCGGTGGCCAGATCCACGCGTTTGCCGCGGATCAACTGCAGCACCCGGTCCGCCTTGCGCGGCGTCACACGGACGTATTTTGCGATCGCTTTGGCTTCCATCGGATCTCCAGGGCCTGCGGCTACTTCGCCGACGTCGGACCCGCGGCCTTCTCCACGTGCGAGCTGTGCCCGCGGAAGATCCGCGTGGCGGCGAACTCGCCGAGTTTGTGGCCTACCATGTTCTCGGTGATGTAGACGGGAATGAACTTGTTCCCATTGTGAACCGCGAGCGTGTGGCCCACGAATTCCGGCGAGATCGTCGAGCGGCGCGCCCACGTCTTCATGACGCGCTTCTCGTTCGCCTTGTTCATGGTCTCAACCTTCTTCAGCAGCTTCGCGTCCACGTACGGACCTTTTTTTACGGAACGGCTCATCGGTGTCGTCTCACTCCCGCGGGGCGGTTACTTCCGCCGCCGCACGATCAATTTGTCGGACAGCTTGCTCTTCCGCGTCTTCTTGCCCTTCGTGAGGAGACCCCACGGCGAGCACGGGTGACGGCCGCCCGATGACTTCCCTTCACCACCACCCATCGGATGATCGACCGGATTCATGGCCACGCCGCGCACGCTGGGGCGACGCCCCATCCAGCGCGACTTCCCGGCTTTGCCGATCACCTCGTTCTGGTGGTCTTCATTTCCAACCTGGCCGATGGTGCAATACGACTTCGTCGGCACCTTCCGCATCTCGCCGGACGGCAGCCGGAGCTGGGCGTAGTCGCCCTCCCGGGCCATCACCTGGCAGTACGTGCCGGCACTGCGCGCCATCTGGCCGCCCTTGCCGGGAACCAGCTCGACGTTGTAGACGAACGTGCCGAGCGGAACGATTCCCAACTCCATGGCGTTACCCGGCTTCACGTCGGCGCCCGGACCCGCCAGCACCGTGTCTCCAACTTTCAAAAGCTGCGGCGCCACGATGTAGCGCTTTTCGCCGTCCGCGTAGTGCAGCAGGGCGATCCGCGACGTGCGATTCGGGTCGTACTCGATGTGCGCCACCTTCGCCGGAACCCCGCGCTTGTCGCGCTTGAAATCCACCAGACGGTAGAGCTTTCGGTGCCCGCCGCCGCGAAGCCAGGCGGAGGTATGGCCCTTGTTGTCGCGCCCGCCCGTGCGGGAAATGCGCTGCACGAGGGCCGGCTCCGGCCGGTTCCGCGTGATTTCCTCGAACGTCGAGATCGTGCGGAAGCGCTGCACCGGCGTCAGCGGTCGAAATTTACGAAGCGGCATGGCGATTACACCTGCTCGAAGAGCTCGATCGTCTGGCCCTTCTTCAGGGTGACGATGGCCTTCTTCCAGTCGGGACGGTGGCCCGCGTGACGACCGACCCGCTTGGGCTTGCCGTGGACGCGGAGAGTACGGACCGTGGAAACCTTCACGTTGAAGATCGCCTCGACCGCTTGCTTGACCTGAATCTTGTTGGCGTCGCGCGCGACCTCGAAGAGATAGCCGTTCTGATTCTCACGGATCCGGGTTCCCTTCTCGGTGATGCGGGCGCGGCGCACGATGTCGCGCGGTTCGTGGTTCATACGCTGAGTCGCTCCGTCAGGCGCTGGAGGCCCGCCTCGCTCAGCACGAGGCAGTCGCAGTTCATCAGCGCGTACGTGTTAAGGGTGTGGCTCTCCAGCGTGGCGACCCGGTCGAGATTGCGCGACGACTTGATGAGCGTCTCGCCGGACTTGTCGAACACCCAGAGCACCTTCTTGCCCGCCAGACCGACCTTCCCGAGAAGGATCGCCAGCGTCTTCGTCTTCGGCCGGTCCAGCCCGGGCGCGTCCATCACGACGACGTTGCCGTCGCGCGCGCGCGCCGTCAGGGCCCCGCGGAGCGCGTTCTGCCGCGCCTTCGTGTTCATGCCCAGATTCCAGTGACGACCCTTCGGCCCGAAGGCCACGCCTCCACCCGGCCAGAGCGGCGAGGTGTTCGAGCCGGCGCGGGCGCGGCCGCCACCCTTCTGCTTCCAGGGCTTGCGTCCGCCGCCGCTCACTCTCGCGCGGTTCTTCGTCATCACCGTTCCCTGGCGCTGATTCTCCAGGTGACGCTTCACGGCCTCCCAGATCAGGTGCTCATTGACCTCGGCGTCGAACAGGGCGGAGGGGAGCTCGACCGTGCCGAGGTCCTTGCCGTCCGTGCTGAATTTGCGTGCGGTAGCCATAGTTCGTTCCGTCGTCCGTTACGTGGTGCGGCGAATCAGGACCGTGCCATTCGGGGCGCCCGGAACGGAACCGCGCACCCAGACGAGGTGCTGCTCGGCATCCACGCCGATGACCTCGAGGTTCTTGACTGTCACACGCCCGCCGCCCATGCGGCCCGGCAGGCGCTTCCCCTTGATGACGCGGCTCGGATACGCCGAGGCGCCGATGGAGCCCGGCTGCTTGTGCGTGACGCAACCGTGCGTCGCGCGGCCGCCCGAAAAGTGATGTCGCTTTACGACACCCGCGAATCCGCGGCCCTTCGAGGTGGCCGTGACGTCGACCTTGCTGCCGATCTCCAGGAGGGTGACGTTGAGTTCCTGCCCTTCCTGATAGGCGGCGGCGTCGTCGACACGCACCTCCCGAAGCGTCCGCGTTCCGGCGGCGCCGTACTTCTTCAAGTGACCCTTCACCGGAGACGTCTGGCACTTCTCCCGGCGGGCGCCGAATCCCAGCTGGACCGCGGTATAGCCGTCGCGAGCCGGCGTCTTCACCTGGACGACCTTGCAAGGGCCGGCCACCAGAAGCGTCACCGGAACCACGCGACCCGTCGCGTCGAACAGCTGGGTCATTCCGATTTTTCGCGCGAGCAACCCGATCATGTTGGGTCTTCCCGTCGGTGGTTAGAGCTTGATCTCGATGTCGACGCCGGCCGGAAGATCGAGCTTCATCAGCGCGTCGATCGTCTGGGGCGTGGACTTCACGATATCGATGAGCCGCTTGTGGACGCGGATTTCGAACTGCTCCCGCGACTTCTTGTCCACGTGCGGGGAACGAAGCACCGTATAGACCGAGCGCTGCGTCGGAAGCGGGATCGGTCCCGCCGTCCGAGCGCCGGTGCGCTTGGCGGTGCGAACAATTTCACCCGCCGACTGGTCGAGGATCGCGTGATCGTACGACCGAAGGCGGATACGAATGCGCTGGCCCGGAGCGGTAGTGGCCATTACTCGATGATCTCCGTCACGACGCCGGCGCCGACGGTGCGGCCGCCCTCGCGGATGGCGAACCGGAGTCCGGTCTCCATCGCGATCGGCGTGATCAGCTCGATCTGCAAGTCCACGTTATCGCCAGGCATCACCATCTCT
>JANOOP010000188.1:0-4610 GCA_031421415.1 Candidatus Eiseniibacteriota bacterium | reverse complement strand
GACCCGCCAGGTTGAGCGATCGCGGCGATCCCGGCCTGGGCCGCTAGCTCCACCGAATCGGGGAAAGGAAAGAACGCGTCCGAGAGAAGCGCCGCGCCGCGCACGTCGTGCCCCGACCGCTCCGCCTTTCGTAGTGCGAGTCGCACCGAGTCGACGCGGGACGACTGCCCCGCCCCGATGCCGAGGGTGCGGCCCCCCTTCGCGATCACGATCGCGTTCGAGACGACGTGCCGCGTGACCTTCCATCCGAAACGGAGATCGGCGAGTTCCGCGGGGGTCGCCGCCCGCTTCGTCACCGGCTTCCAGCGGTCGAAGGAAGGCGCCGCCGGGCGCGTCTGCACCAGGAGTCCCCCGAGGAGCCCCCGGGAGGCGACGGGCCCCGAGGCGTCGCGCAGGAGGCCCGGAACGTCGAGAACGACGAGATTCTTCCGGAGCGCGTCGAGGCGTTCCGCGCTGGCGGTGATTTCGGGCGCCAGCACGACCTCGAAGAAGAAACTCCCGATCGCGTCGAGCGCCGTGTCGTCGAGCGGGCGGTTGAGCCCGAGAATTCCGCCGAACGAGGAGAGCGCGTCGCCGTCTCGCGCCAGGACGAGCGCGTCCGCCGCGCGCGGCGCCAGCGCCACCCCCGCGGGATTGCGATGCTTCACGACGACCGCCGCGCACTCGTCGAACTCGTGGAGAATTCCGAGCGCCGCTTCGACGTCGAGAAAATTGTTGTACGAGAGCGTCTTCCCGCGCCGCTGCGCCAGTCGATCCAGCGGGCCGCCGGCGGCGGGAGCGTAGAGGGCCCCTTCCTGACCGGGGTTCTCGCCGTAACGGAGCCGCTGCAGGAGACGGTAGGAGCGGTCGATCCGATCGGGGAGCAGCGAAGGCGCCTCGCCGGCTCCGACGACGCCAGGGAGCCCCGCCGCGCGATCCGTGGGTAGAGCGCCGGCCGTTTCCTCTCCCGCACCGAGATAGCGGGCGATCGTCGCGTCGTAGGAGGATAGACGCGCGAACGCTCGACCCGCGAATTCCCGGGCCATCGCCGCCGGAGCGATGCCGCCGCCGGCGTCGAGCGTCTCGAGGAGCGGCGCGTACTGATCCGGCTCCACGATGACCACGACGTGCGCGTGGTTCTTCGCGGCGGCGCGGATCAATGCGGGGCCGCCGATGTCGATCTGCTCGATCGCTTCCGCGTCGGCCACGCCCGGCTTCGCGATCGTCGCCTAGAACGGATAGAGATTCACGACGACGAGATCGATCGAGACGATGCCGTGGTGGTGGCGGTCCGCCTCGTCCTTCGCATGGCCTCGCCGGTAGAGGATTCCGCCGTGGATCATCGGGTGGAGCGTCTTCACGCGTCCGTCGAAGAGTTCCGGGAAACCGGTCACCTCAGAGACGTCGCGGACGCCGACGTCGGCCGCGCGGAGCGTCGACGCGGTGCCGCCGGTCGAGACGATCTTCACGCCGTGCCGCGCAAGCCCGTGGGCGAACTCGACGAGGCCGGTCTTGTCGCTGACCGAGAGGAGCGCGCGTCCGATCCGGATTCCGGTCACCGAGGCCCCTTCCCTCCTGCGACGTTCGCGCCCGTGATCATCTCCATCGCCTCCTCGTAGCGGCGTCCTGCCTTCGCCACGATCTCGGCGGGAATCGCGGGCGGCGGCGGATTCCGGTCCCACTTCACCGCGTCGAGATAGTCGCGGATGACCTGCTTGTCGAACGAGTCCTGCACCACGCCTTCTCGGTACGTCGTCTGGAGCCAGTAGCGCGAGGAATCGGGCGAGAGCGCCTCGTCGATCCAGACGATCTTGCCGTCCCGCTCCCCGAACTCGAACTTCGTGTCGGCGAGAATGAGACCGCAAGAGTTCGCGTGTTCCGCGGCCGCCTTGTAGATCGCAAGGCTGACGGCACGGAGCTCCTCGGCGCGCTTCGGGCCGACGATCTCGGCCATCCGCTCGAAGGGGATGTTCTCGTCGTGCCCTACCTCGGCCTTCGTCGCCGGCGTGAAGATCGGCTCCGGCAACTTCGAAGAGAGCGTGAGCCCTGGCGGGAGCGCGACGCCGCAGACCGAGCCCGAGGCCTGGTATTCCTTCCACCCCGATCCGGCCAGGTAGCCGCGGACCACGCACTCGACGTCGAATCGCTTCGCGCGGTGCGCGAGCATGGCGCGCCCCTCCAGGAGATCGCGATGCGCCGAGAACGGCTCCGGGAAGCGCTCCGTGTCGCAGGTGATGTAGTGCGTCGGCACGATGGAGGCCAGTTTCTCGAACCAGAATTTCGAGATCTGCGTGAGGACGCGCCCTTTCCCCGGGATTCCCTCGTTCAGGATCACGTCGTAGGCCGACACGCGATCGGTGGCGACGAGAAGCATCTGATCACCCAGGAGGTACAGGTCGCGCACCTTTCCCCGGTAGTCGGGGGCGCGCCCCGGGATGACGACGTCGCGGAGGGTTCTCGTGCTGGAGTTCATCGGATCTCCTTCTTGCAGGCGCCGGAGCGCCTCGAGGTAGGCTTCATGCTCGAGCGGGAGAAGCCGCGCGGTGAGTTCCTCGGCGCTCTCCCCAGGGCGGATCGCTAGCGATCGCTGCAGCACGATCGGTCCGGTGTCCATACCGGCATTCACGAAGTGAACCGTGACCCCGGTTTCGGTGGCTCCCGCCTCGATCGCCTGACGCGGCGCGTCCAGGCCCTTGAATCGGGGGAGGAGCGACGGATGCACGTTGACGACGGGGACCCCCACGCGCGACAGGAACGAGCCGCGAAGGAGTCGCATGAATCCGCAGAGCACGACGAGATGGGGACGCTCCTCCGCCACGAGGGATCGGAGCGATTCCTCGGCTTCGGACGCGAGTCGCGCGCCCTCGACGAGGGGGAGGAGGACGGTGACCGGGACCCCTAGCTCTCGCGCCTGCTCCAGCGCCGGCGCCTCCGGCCGGTCGGAGACGACGCGAAGGACGATTCCGTTCAGGCGACCGTCCCGGGTCGCGTGGATCAGGTTCACGGCGTGACTCCCCCGTCCCGACGCTAGGAGGAGTAACCGGAGCGGCTTCATTCACGAGCAATAGCACGAGACGCCAAACCCCTCAAGGGAAATCGAAGCAAGGACTTAACGTCGATTGTGGTCCCCCATCAAAGGGGCGCGGCAACGGGTGAGCGCGCGTCGACACGAGAAGCCCCCTCGCTCCGGCCGTGATCCGGATCGCCCCCTCCTGGTCGGTCCGCAACACCCATGTGCCGACTCGCCTGTAGCGCCGGAGCGTCTCGGGAGACGGATGACGGTGCCGGTTTCGCTCCCCCGCCGAAACGAGCGCCACCCGCGGCCGCACCCGCTCCACCCACTCCGGCGTGCTCGAAGTGCGGCTGCCGTGATGCGGCACTTTGAGGATCGTGACGCGTCCGATTCCCCCGGCCAGCCACGCCTCCTCTCCATCGCGTTCCAGGTCGCCCGGAAAAAGCGCGCTCCACTCGCGGCCGTCGCCCGAGGCAATCCGCGCGATCGCGACGAGCGACCGGTCGTTCTCCGCGCTGCTCGCGCCCGGTGCGATCGTGCCCGGCGGATCGAGCGTGGGGTCGCGGCCCGAGCGCGGCGGGTCGACCGCCACCGTGACGCCGCGGACGGCGAGACTCCGCGTCGAATCGCGCGCCGTTTCGACCACGCCGCCTCCCCGCGCGACGGCCTCTCTCCAGTCGCGCCGGTCGCTCGAACCACCGCCGTTCTCCAGCACGCGGGAGACCCACCCGCGTCGCGCGAGGCCGAGAATGCCTCCCTCGTGATCACGGTGACCGTGCGACGACACGATCGCGATCCGCCCCTTGATTCCCTCCGCCCGCAGTGCCGGCTCCACCGTCAGTCGCCCCTCGTCGCGTCGCGCGCTCCGCGGACCGGCGTCGATCGCGATGGCGCGGCCGTTCCCCCCGACGAGAAGCGTCGCGTCGCCCTGCCCGACGTCGAGGACGACGAGCCGAGGTGGACGTGGCCGAGCCCGATCCAAATCCCAACCCACGGCGGCCCCGAAGAGCGGAAGAAGGACGGCGATCGCCACCAGCGCGACCGCGACAATCTTCGATGCGGCCGCGGAAGAGGCACCCCGTACCGATCGCTCCCCTCGAACGGCGGCGACTCCGAGGAGCGCCACGTACGAGAGCGCGACCGCGGCGAGCGGAGGCGCGCCGTGAATCACGAAGGGGGCCACGCGTCCTCCCAGGTGATCGTTCGCGATGACCAGCACCTCCCCCAGCGCGCCCAGCGCGCCGCCGAGCAGATCGCCGATCGCGGGCGGTGTCAGCGGTCCGAGGATGGCGAGCGCGATCGCCTCCGCGAGGAAGAGCGTCGTGAGGGGGATGATGACGAGATTCGCCACGGGTCCGGCAACCGGAACCGATCCGAACGCCGCCACCTCGATCGGGAGCGTTCCCGCCGCGGCGCCGGCGCCCGCGGCCACGACGGTCACGCCGCCGCGCGCGAGGCGGCGGAGCCAGCCCTCCTTCGCGTCGTGCCGTGCCCGGGGCGCCATCGCCGCGCCCGCCTCCAGCCCGAGCACCGCGCCGAACGAGAGAAGAAATCCCAGATCGTTCGGGAGCCGCGGATCGGCGAGGTGGAGCAGGAGCCCCGCCGCGCCCCAGCCGGC
>JANOOP010000187.1:0-12538 GCA_031421415.1 Candidatus Eiseniibacteriota bacterium | reverse complement strand
CGCGCGCAGCAACTGCGCGAAGGAGTGATCGCTTCCGGGAATCGGAGCGTCCACGCCCTCGGCTGAATCGGCGGTGAGGACCAGGAAAAGCCCCGTCGCGGGACCTCCCTTGTAGAGCTGGCCGATGGAGTGGAGGTAGCGCGGCCCGTACCCCTGGAGCATCGGTAGGTGGGTGGCGTTCCGGACAGCCCGACGGAGGTTCGCGAACGCCGACTCGCTTTCGGCCGTTCGTTCCAGATAGGCGAGCACCGCCACGTAGTCGTCCGGCTTCGCCAGCGAGAGGAACCGCTGCAGCGCGAATTCAAGGCTGGGGTGGGCGGGAAGCCCCGCGGTCATCCGCCGCCAGACCGACTCCTCCGCGCCGATCGCCACTCCGTCGTCCTCGGCGCGCGGAGGCTCCTCGGGGAACCGGCCGTCGCGGGCCAGCGCCGCGAGCAGGCGCTGCGTCGCGTCCTTGCTCTCCTGAACGTTCGGCTCGTCGAACGGATCGATGCCGAGCACCGCTCCCGCGAAGGCCGTTGCCGCCTCCCACCGGAAGAACTCGCCCGCGATCTCCTCGGTGTCGGGAAGCGCGATCCGCGCGCACGGCGTCCCTCCGCGCACGAGATCGGCTTCGAGCCGGTCGAGATCGGCGTCCGGCTTGCCGGCGAGGGTGAGGAAGACGAAGACGCGGTCGTCGCCGTAGTGGTGCGCGGGGCCGAGCGGCTCTCCCTCGATCGGTACGATGCCCCGTCCCTCCTTTCCGGTCGACTCCGCCACCAGCTGCTCGATCCAGTAGCCGAGCGGACGGAGCGCGGCGGGGGCCAGAATCGTCAGTTTGTCCCGTCCCGCCTTCGCCGCGCCCGCCAGGAACGCGCCGAGGCGAAGCGCGGGATTGCGCGCCGGATCGCGCTCCATCGCGGAGGCGCGGGCGCGGGCGGCGCGCCCGGAGAGGGCGTCGAGATCGAGGCCGAGCAGCGCGGCTGGCGCCATGCCGAAGTAGGAGAGAGCCGAGTAGCGGCCCCCGATGTCGGCGGGGTTTCTGAAGATGACGCGGAAGCCTTCCTTCGTGGCCAGCGAATCGAGCGCGGATCCGGAATCGGTGACGGCGGCGAAGCGCTTGCCGGCGTCGGATACGCCCGCCGCCTCGAGGGCGGCGCGGAAGTGGCGGTAGTGCGAGCGCGTCTCGATCGTGGAACCCGACTTGCTCGACACAACGAAGAAGGTGCGGTCGAGTTTCCCGCCGGCTTCCGCACTCCGGAGCGCGGAGGGATCGGTCGAGTCGAGCACCGCGAGTGTCGGGGAGCCTGGGCCGGGGCGAAGCGAGCGCTGCAGCACTTCCGGCGCGAGGCTCGATCCACCCATGCCGAGGAGGAGTATCCGCGTGAACCCTTCCGACCGGATGCTCGCCGCGAAGGAGCGGAGTTCATCCCGATGGGCCTGTAGCCACGCCGGGGAATCGAGCCACCCGAGCCGGTTCCGGATCACGGCGGTGTGCGCGGCGTCCTCCTTCCAGAGGGAAGGGTCGCGATCGAAGAGACGTGCGGTCGCGTTGTGGGAAGCGAGCCACTCCAGCGCGTCGCGGTACGACGCGGCGAGAGATCCGGGCTGTTTGGTCTGGGTCGGGGAGCTGCCGGGCATGTTCGTCGCTCCTTCGCTGGAACGTGAGGGTACCCGGGCGCGCGATCCTCTACGCGCTTCGGCGCTGGTGCGTCCGCTCGTAGTCGGTGATCTGACCGACCCGGCGCGCGTGCCGGCCTCCCTCGAAGTCGGCTCCAAGCCACGCGTCGAGGGTCGGCTCCTCCGCCTCGCGGGGGAGGAACTTGGCGCCGAGCACGAGAACGTTCGCGTCGTTATGCCGCCGGGCCAGCGCGGCATGGTCGGGATCGATGGCGATGGCGGCGCGAATCCCGTCGACCTTGTTGGCCGCGATGGCAATCCCGTTTCCCGAATCGCAGACCAGGAGACCCTGGGCGGCTGCGCCGTCTCGGACGGCCTCGGCAACGAGGAACGCGTAGGCGGGGTAGTCGGTCGATTCGCCGGACGACGTGCCCATGTCCTGCACCTCGTGCCCGCGGGCGGTCAGATACCCCTTCAATCGCTCCTTGAGATCGAAGCCGGCATGGTCGGCGCCGATGGCGATCTTCATGGCGAACCGCTCCTCAAAATTGGATCGAAGGTGCTGAAGCCGCGTCGATTCGACACTAGGCCAGGGGGGATGGAAGCGCAACAGGGGAGTCGGGCCGGGGCCCGGTCCGCCGCGTCCGCCCGCGGTGTCCCCGGGGGAAGAGGGTTGACACCGGGGTCGCGCCGCGCAAGACTGCCGCTCGATGACCCCTGAAGCCACCGGAAAGCCGTTGCCGACCGCATCCCTGCGCGAGGAGCACGGGAAGTTCCTCGCCGCGATTCACGCGCTCGGCGAGCGTCTGGAAAAACTCCACGAACAGACGACGCTCGAGCAGATGAGCCTGGCGCGCGACGTCGTCGACTTCGTGAAGCGGCAGATCGCGCCGCACGCGCGCGCCGAGGAATACTCGCTCTATCCGGCGGCCGACTGGGCGGCGGGGGAGGGATCCAAGCTCACGGAACTCGCCCGCTTCGAGCACCAGCTCGTGGCCCGGCGGCTGGACGCGCTGGAGAAGGCGATCTCCAAGGGTGCCCCTCCGGGAAAGCTGATGCATCTCTCCTACGGAGTGCTCGGCCTCGTGGCGGCGCACTTCACGACGACCGACGAAGTGCTTCTGCCCTATCTGGACAAGGCGTTCGACGCGGAGCGGTTCGAGAAGGAAGTCCTCTCGCCGCTCCGCGCCGAACGCGCCGCCAAGCGCTGACCGCCCGGCGACGCGTTCGCCGTCCCACTCTCCCCTAGTTTGCCGCCGCCGGCTTCAACCCCTCGCGCACCCACGCTTCGTACGCCTCGAAGTTGTAGTCCCGTCCCAGAAAGTTCCGCACGAGCTCCGCCGCGGGGCGCGATCCGCCCGGGGCCAGCACCATCTTCCGGTAACGCATCGGGACCGTCGGGTCGAGCAGGTCGTTCTGGTTGAACTTGCTGAAGAGGTCCTTTGCGATCACCAGCGACCACTGATACGTGTAGTAGATCGCCGAGTATCCGTCGAGGTGGCCGAACGCCGTCTGCATGTGAGTCCCCTCCGTCGCGGGGAAGGGGACCAGCTCGCGCTCGTATTTCGCCACGACCGCATCCGTGTTCACGTCCTTCGGGTCCTTGTTGTAGATGTTCAGCGAGACATTCGCGTAGAAGAGCTGAAAGGCGACGTCGATCGCGCGGCCGAACGCGTCGGCGCGGCGCATCTTCGCCACCATGTCGGCCGGGATCGCCTCGCCCGTCTCGTGGTGCTTCGCGAAGGTCGAGAGGACCTTCGGGTCCCACGCCCACTCCTCCAGAATCTGCGACGGAGCCTCCACGAAGTCGCGCTCCACCGACGTGCCCGAGACCGGCTCCCACCGACCGCCGCCGCCGAACATCGTGTGGAGCAGGTGGCCGAACTCGTGGAAAAAGGTCTCCACATCGTTATGCTCCATCAGGCCGGGGTCGCCCTCCTTACCGCCCGGGAAGTTGCAGACGAGCGCCGCCTCGGGGAGCTGCACGCCACGCACGCCCTTTCGGATTCCGAACTGGGCGGCATGATCGAACTTTCCTTCGCGTGGATGGAGGTCGAGGAAGAAGCGGCCGAGCAGCTTCTTGCCGTCGTAGATGTTGTAGGCCTCCACGCTCGGGTGCCACACCTGGGCATCCGCCACGCGCTCGAAGCGGACCGAGAAGATACGGGCCATCGTCTCCATCAGGCCATTCTTCACGTTCTTGAAGGCGAAATAGGGACGGGCCGCCTGCGCGTCGAAATCGTAATCGCGCTTCCGGATCAACTGCCCGTAATAGGCCGACTCCCACTGCTCCACGGCCGTCGCGTTCGGCACGTCCTCGCGCTTCCGGGCCAGGTAGACCTGATACTCGTCGCGGGCCGCGTTCACGGCGAGCCCGGAGAGCCGATCCAGGAAGGCCGCCACGTTCTCGGCGCTCCCGATCATCTTGTCCTCGGTGATGTAGGCGGCCCAGTTCGGATATCCGAGGGTCGTGGCCAGCTCGTTCCGGACCAGGAGGATCGAATCGAGAACGGCCATGTTCGCCGGATAGGCGCGGATTCCCCGCTCTTTTCGCATCCGCTCGCGCACCTTGCCGTTTTGCGCATAGCGCATCACCGGGAAGTAGTCGGGGGTCTCGATCGTGAGCGTGATTTTCCCATCCGGGCCGGCAACGTGCGATTTCAGAAAGTCCTCGGGAAGGCCCTTCAGCTCCTCGGCCGAATCGACCGTGAAGGTGCGGCGGTCGTTCCGGATGTTTTTGGCGAACCCCTGGGAGAGGAGCGTCAGCTTCTCGTTGAGCATCGAGATCCGGGCCCGCGTCGAGTCGTCGCGATCGACGCCGCTCCGCCGAAAGCTCTTCAGCGTCTTCTCGCGGAAGTACCGCGTCTCCGAATCGAGACTCTTCGCGTCGACCGCGACCAGCGCATCGTAAACCGCCTTGTTGAGACTCAGGTCGGTCTGGAACTTGTCGAGTTCCTGCGTGATCGTCTCCGCCGTCGTGCGGAAGACCGAATCGGGATGGACCGACTCCATGAGCCCCGACGCGTATCCAGCGTTGTCGGAGTGGATCATGATCTCGTTGTAGATCTCGAGCGTGTTGGCGACGGTCCGCTTTCCCTTCGCGGCGAGGAGCCTGTCGAGGGCTTCCTGGGCCGCCTTCATCTCCTTGTCCGCGTAGGCGCGGAAGCTCGCCGGGTCGAGTCCGCCGGTGTAGAAGCGGATTGGGAAGTCCTTGGCGTCGCCCTTGGCGGCCGCCGGGGCCGGGGACGCGCCGGTCAGCGCCGCGCCCGCCAGGACGATCGCGAGGAGCGCCCCAAGCGCCCCGCGCACCCGCCGCCGCCGCGCGAGCGGGGAAACGATTCGAATACGATGCACGAGTCCTCCTTGATTCGATGGTGAAGGGAAGTGGAGCGCTCCGAGGGGTGCTCCCTGGTTACAGATACTGGTTCCGATGGACCCCGGGGCCCGTTCGGGAAGAAACGTGGCGGCGAACGATCCCAGGAGCGCCTCCCGGCTAGCGATCTCCACGATTCCCGCGTACCGCCGGCGTCACCGAGCGTCGCCCTCGCTCGTCACTCGTCGATCTCCACGACGCTCGCGGAACGGCGATTGCGGTATTTCTCGCGATCCCCGTCGAACATCCCCTGCTCGCCGGCGGAAGCGAAGTAGTAGACCCGGTTCCGGTACTCCAGGCGCGGCGAGGAACGCGTGACCCGGAATCGGTCGCTCGTGACCGGGTCGCTCAGGCGCTTCACGTAGCGGAGCGGGTCGCGGTCGAATTGCCGCATGGCCTGGCCGCTCGAGAAATAGAAGATGTCGTGGCCGATCACGCGTCTCATGGACGAATCGATGCGCGCCTTCTTCGTCGGGTAGACCAGGCACGACACCCCGATGCTCTGCAGGCGCAGGTACGGCTCCGGGTCTTGCACGAAGACCCCCGGGCACGTCCTTCAGCAGAAGCCGATCGGCTTCCCGTTCACGTAGACCGCCTTGTAGGCCGGGCTCAGCGACCCTCCCCGGACGATGCATTGATCGTTCAGGGAGATCAGCGAATCCGCGTACTCAACGCGCGGGAGGTTCGGGTCTTTCGAGTCGACGAGGCGCTGGGCCTTGGCCGTCCCCATCGTCGCCGTCAACCCCGCGAGGAGCGCCGCCGAAACGACGGCGCGGTACCTGGGCATCTTCACCGGTTCCCTCCTTTTACGACGACCGATTCCCCCTGCCCCGACGATCACCACGCCCGATGCGATTGAAACCGTCATAAGACCTTTCATTATGAAGCTTTGACGGGGCTGGAACCAGCCCCAAGAGAGCGGCTCCAGGGAGGCGCCCGGTCAGACGGGTCCTGCAAAGTGATCCCAAATCGGCTACCCTACGCTCCATGAACACCCATCCTCGGGCCCCGGAGCTGAAGTCCGAGTTCGCCTGGTTGAACACCGACAGACCCCTGACCTTCTCCAAAGAGCTGAAGGGGCAGGTCGTTCTCCTCGATTTCTGGACCTACTGCTGCATCAATTGCATGCACGTCCTTCCCGACCTGGCATACCTGGAGGAGAAGTACGCCCTCGAGCCGTTCGTGGTCGTCGGGGTCCACAGCGCCAAGTTCGCGAACGAGGGGAGCCGCCAGACGATCCGCGCGGCGATCGGCCGCTACGAGATCCAGCACCCCGTGATCGTCGACCAGGAGATGGCCCTCTGGAACGAGTACACCGTCCGCTCCTGGCCGACCCTCGTGCTGGTCGGCGCCGACGGTCGCGTGATCGGCGCGGTCGCCGGGGAAGGGAATCGCGCCGCGCTCGACGAGGCGATCGGCAAGGCGCTCACCGAGGCGAAGGCCGCGGGGATCGCCGCGCCGGAACCGCTCCGCTTCGAGCGGGAGCGATCGGTCCGCGCCGCCAGCGGGCTCGCGTTCCCGGGGAAGGTGCTGGCCGATCCGGAGTCGAAGCGTCTCTACATCGCCGACTCGAACCACAGCCGCGTCGTCGTCGCCACGCTCCCGGACGCTTCGGGCCGCTCGCGCCTGATCGCCACCGTCGGCGGCGGGGGCGTGGGTCGCGAGGACGGGCCGGCCGACCGCGCGACGTTTCACCATCCGCAGGGACTCGCGCTCATGGGCGAGACGCTTCTGGTGGCCGACACGGAGAATCACCTGATCCGCGCCATCGACACCGAGACGTTCGAGGTGAAGAGCGTCGCGGGAACCGGGGAACAGTCGTTCGATCGCGCCGGAGGAAAGCGGGGGACGTCGCAGGGACTCAACTCGCCCTGGGACCTGGCGGTCGAGGGGAGCACCTGCTACATCGCCATGGCCGGGCCGCACCAGATCTGGCGCCTCGATCTGCCGATGGGTCTCTGCCGCGCGTGGGCCGGAAGCGGCCGCGAGAACCTGGTGGATGGACCGGCGGAATCGGCGGCGCTCGCGCAGCCCTCAGGCCTGGCGCTGATCGGGAACCATCTCTACTTTGCCGACAGCGAGGTGAGCGCCGTCCGCCGCATCGACATGGCGGCGGAGCAGGTCGAGACGCTTGTCGGCCGCGGCCTCTTCGATTTCGGCGACGTGGACGGGGATGCGAAGCGCGCGCGGTTGCAGCATCCGCTCGGTGTCGCCGCGTGGGGGGCGAAGGTCCTCGTCGCCGACACCTACAATCACAAGATCAAGGAACTCGATCCCGAGGCCCGGACGATCCGGACGCTTCACGGAGACGGGAAGCCGGGGACCGATCGCGGCGACGCGCTCGCGCTTTTCGAGCCGGGCGGACTTCACGCCGCGGGTGGCGATCTCTACGTGGCCGACACGAACAACCACCGCGTCGTGCGCGTCGCGCTCTCGAGCGGCGCGTGGTGCGAGGTCACGATCGAGGGGCTCGAGGCTCCGGTCTCGGGCGTCGTCGCGGGCGCCGTCGGCCGCCCGGGCGTGATCGCGGCGAGCGCGGCGCGGCTCCTGGCGAACCGGGTCACCCGGTGGAACGTGGCGGTCGCGCTACCGGCCGGCGCCCACGCGAGCGAGGAGGCCCCCGCCAGCGTGCGCGTCAGCCGAGGCGGCGACGTGCTCCTCCAGAGGACGCTCCTCGGCGCCTCCTGGCCGCTCGCCTTCGAGTTGCCGGCGCAGCCCCTTGGCGCCGCCGAACTTCAGATTAAGGTATCCTTCGCCTACTGCCACGAAGGGCAGGGCGTCTGCGTTCCGGCGAACCCCGCCTGGAACGTCCCGGTGCGGTTCGAGGACGAGGGCGACTCGGTCGCCACCCTCACCGCCGTCCTCGCCTGACCCCACGCGGCCCGCCCTCCATGGATTCCCTCTGGTCTGCCGTCACCACGAGCCTCCAGCTCATCTTCATTCCGATTCTCGTCCTCGGGAACGCGTTCTTCGTCGCGGCGGAGTTCTCGCTGGTCACCGTTCGGCGCACGCGCCTGGAGGAACTCGCGGCGAAGAAGGTCGCGGGGATTGCGGCGGCCGAGGAAGCGACGCGGCGGCTCGACGACACGATCGCGGCCACCCAGCTCGGGATCACGATGATGAGCCTCTCGCTCGGCTGGGTCGGGGAACCGGGCCTGGCGAGGCTGATTGAACCCCTGCTGCGCTTTCTCCCCGAGCGATGGGAGCCCTTCGCGGCGCACGGCGTGGCGACCGTGATCGCGTTCCTCTGCATCACCTACCTTCACGTCGTCGTGGGGGAGCTGGCTCCGAAGACGATCGCGCTTCGCATTCCCGAGGTCGTCGCGCTGAGGGTGGCCGCGCCGCTCCTCGTGTTCGAGCGGCTCTTCCGTCCCTTTATCTCCACGATGAACCGTTCGGGGAACGGCCTGGTGCGGATCCTTGGCTTCCGGCCCGCCGCGCACGCGTCGCATCTTCACTCGGTCCAGGAACTGCAGCTCCTGGTGGAGGACGTGAGCGAGGCGGGGAAGATGTCGATGGACCAGGCGGAGTTGCTGAAGAACGCGTTCCGTCTTCCGGAGAAGAAGGTGGGCGAGGCGATGGTCCCCCTCGCGGTCGCCGTCATGCTGGAATACCGCATGCAGCCGGACGACATCCTCGTCGCGTTACAGGATTCCGTCCACACGCGCTTCCCGGTCTACGACGGCGAGCGGACGCGCGTCGTCGGGATCGTGAACTCGAAGGACCTCTTCGCCATCTACGCCACGAGCGGTCTCGTGAATCTGGAAGACGCCATGATCGAGGCGACGTGGGCCCCGGCCGACCGTTCGACCGCGGATCAGCTGAAGGAGTTTCGACGGATCCGCCGCCAGATGGCGGTTGTGAGCGACGAAGCGGGGGAGGCGATCGGGATCATCACGCTCGAGGACATCGTGGAGGAACTGATCGGCGAGGTGGAGGACGAACACGATCCGGGAGGAGGCTCGCGGATCGGGGCGTCTCCCACGGGAGATGGCGCGGCGCCGAGCGGTACGGCCGAGGCGGGCTCGCCCAGCGCTGCCACGCCCTCCACGGCGAGATAGTAAAGCCCGGGTGGCGAAATTGGCGAGACGCAGGGGACTTAAAATCCCCTGGGGGGCAACCTCCGTGCAGGTTCGATTCCTGCCCCGGGCATTTGCCGCACGACTTGACATTCTACGCGTAATAGTATATAATTAATCAACTTGCCGATTTCTGTCCCCACGGTTGCCCGCTCTCGTCCGTTCGTTCCGATCTCGTGCCCGGCCTGCTCGTCGAGGCCGCACGTTTCATCGCTGGAGAGGAGACGGAAAGATGAACCGACCGCTACGAATGGCCTTGCCGCTCACGCTCACGCTAGCCCTCGCCCTCGCGCTCCTGCCGCTCCCCGCGTCCGCGGCCCTTCGCGGCGCGTGGGACTTCCTCACCAACGGCGTGCTTTTCAACGCGGGACTTCCGAACGGTTGCGAGCAACCGACGCTTCGCCCCGGCCTCACCACGCCGACCGGCGGGCACGCGCTCGTGGAGCATTGGCTCGCCTTCTCGACGCGCAGCGGCATCGTCGGAAGAGAGACCGCCCGCTCCATCTGGCTCGCCCGGAATCAGGACCAGGCCGGGCTCCGCGTCACGGACATTCTCGACGCGCGCCGGCCGCTCCTCCTCGATCCCACGGCCGCCGTCTCCTACATTGATCCCGCCTGGAGTCCGGACGGGAAGTACCTCGCGTACGTGAAGACCGACGCCCTGCTCACGCGGACGGACATCTACGTCCAGGAATTCATGGTCAGTGTCCTCTCCGCGGTCGCGGCCACGCCGGTCGGCCCGTCGTTGCTCGTGGCCGCCGGCGGTCCCGGCCTCAAGAATCGGCATCCGGCGTGGAGTCCCGCGGGGGACGCGATCGCCTACGCCTCGAACATCGGCGGTCCTTCGTTCGACATCGTGACCGTTCCGGTCGACGCGGCCGCCCGGGCGGTCGGCGCCCCGACGCGCGCCACCACGGACGACCGGACGACGGAGGCCTCGCCGTCCTGGGGGCCAGGCAACCGAATCGTCTACGTGACGCAGAAGTTCGGAGCCGACGTCCTCGAGATCGTCGACCTCGGCGATTCCAGCGTCCGTCTCGCGGAGATCAATTTCACGGCGGTCAGCCATCGGAATCCAAGCTGGGCGCCCGACGGCGCCTCCATCTATTACGACGCGCCGCAGAACGAAGAGGGGGAGAACAACTCCGACATCTGGAGGCTCGACCTCGCGACGCAATCGAAGTGCGACATCTTCCTCGACGCGACCGGCGACGCCGATCCCGACGTCTCCCGGCTGACGAACAGCACGCTCGAGGGCATTCCCTACAATCTCTTCCTCGCGTCGAGCCAGGCCGCGAAATTCGGCGTCGGCATCTGGCGCGGGAGCTGGGTCGGCTGCTTGCCGCCGCTCACGCTCGGCGTGGACATCTCCCCGACGACGCTTGGGCTCGGCAGCCAGGGGAAGAGCGTCACGGTCACGGTCACCATGCCCGCCGAGACGGAAGCGATGGGCTACCGGGCGCAGGTCGATGTGATGGACCACGGCGGCGGGATTCCGGCAGGCTACGAGGGTGTGAAGAACCGGAACACGATCATTGTCGGTCCGACGTTTCTCGGCATCGCCGCCCCGGAGTCGAAGGTCAACGGGTCGCCCTACACCGCGGTCGACAACGTCGTGAAATCGGGACGCTACGGGTTTCAGATGAACCTGGATCGGAAGGCCGTCGAGGAGCGCCTCGTGAGCCTCGGCCTCGTCGATCGGGTCGTTCCGTGCGAGGTGACGGCCTATTCGAACCTCCGCGGCCGGCGATTCGTCGGCTATGGCTACGCGCAGGTCTCCACGAACAACCCGCCGGGGCAGGCCGTCCGGATGCTGCAGAACGCTCCGAACCCCTTCAATCCCGTCACCAAGATCCGATTCTCCATCGCGAAGCCCGGACGCGTCGAACTCCGGATCTACAACGTCCGCGGCGAGTTCGTGAAGAGCCTCGCGAGCGGCCGCTACGACGCGGGGTCGCACGAGGCGACGTGGGACGGCTCCACCCCGCGGGGGCCGGCGCCGTCGGGCATCTACTTCGCGAAGGTGACCGCCAGCGACGAGAAGGGCGTGGAGTTGGCGTCCGACGTCCTCAAGATGTTGATGGCGAAGTAGCCGTTGCGAGGGACCGGACGCTTCGAACCCCGTCCCCGTCATTCCCCGGTATCTCCATCTCTCTCCACGAAGGAGTTTCCATGATCCGATCCGGCTCCGCCGTCTGGAAAGGCAACCTCCGCGAGGGTAGCGGCACCGTCTCGACCGAGAGCGGCATTCTCCGCGGTTCCTCCTACTCGTTCCGCTCCCGCTTCGAATCCGAGCCCGCCACGAACCCCGAGGAGTTGATTGCCGCGGCGCATGCCGCATGCTTTTCCATGGCGCTCTCGCTTCAGCTTCAACTGGCCGGCATGACGGCCGAACGAATCGAGACGACGGCCACGGTCACGCTCGAGAAGCTGGAGGCGGGGTTCACGATCACGGCTTCGCACCTGGCGCTCGCCGCGAAGGTCCTTGGGGCCGATCCGGACCTTTTTGCCAAGGCGGCCGAGGCGGCCAAGTCGGGGTGCGTGGTTTCCCGGCTGCTGAACGCAACGATCACAATGGAGGCAAAGCTCGATTCGTAGGGAACCCGCCCGCCACCGTCCGGCCGATCTTCGCGCCCGCTCCCCGAAGGGCCGCCCCGCGGCGCCCCATCCCGACTATCGTTCCTTCGGCCCCATCATCGTGGGGTCGTGGCACTGCAGGCAGAGCGCCCGCTTCGCCTCGTAGGGAAGGAGCGCGGGGAGATCCGACGTGTGCGGCAGATGGCAGCCGACGCAGGTCAGCGGCTGACCGTTTCGCGGATCGCGGCCGCCGCTCGTCCGGTGGGAGTGCTTCGTGAGATCGTCGTGGCACCCCTGGCAGAGCGCGTTGACGTCGTTCTTGAGGAGCTTCGGCCGCGTCCCCGCGTGCGGCTCGTGGCACGACGTGCAGCCGTCCTCCAGCGCGGCGTGGCGCACCTTCCCCTTGAAGATCTGACTTCCGTGGCAACTCATGCAGAGCTTGTCGGTCTCGCGGCGAAGGACCTTCGCGCCGGACCCTCCATGCGCGCCGTGGCACGAGAGGCAGGCACGGTCGGTCTTCAGCGGCTGATGGACCACCGGCTTCGAGAGCCAGGCCTTCGCCGTCTCGTGGCATTGGAAGCAGAGCGCCGTGCCCTTCGCGATCGGCACGCCCCGCTTGTCGCTCCCGTGGCACTTGGCGCACTCGAGCCGCGCGAAGGGCTCGTGCGGATAGTTCAGGAGGAGTCCCTTCCGGCCTTTCGCCTGGACGTGCGGATCGTGGCAGGAGACGCAGTTCGACTTCGCGATCGAGAATCCCTGATGCTTCGCGTTCAGCTCGCCCTTCGAGACTAGGTGGCAGCTGACGCAGACGTTGCCGGCGGCCCGGTCCTTCGTCATCCCCTCGTTGTCGGAGCCGTGGCTGGCATGGCAGAGGAGGCACTTTCCGGAGGCGACCGGCTTGTGCGGCACG